>DAIMKE010000388.1:0-6071 GCA_036721875.1 Bradyrhizobium sp.
CCACCACCGACAGCCCCTCGACCGCCTGCTGCAGGCGCAGCTGCAACCGGGTGCGCTGGTCCATCGACGCGAGCAGGTCGCGATTCTGCTTGGCGAGCGCAATGTCGATGCGCGTGCGCAGCAGCGAGCTGGTCCACGCCGCGCGCTGCTGCAGATCCTCGAGCCGCCGCACGAAACTCTCGCACGTTCGCACCGCCGGCGTCAGCCGCCGCTCGGTGAAGTCCGCCAGCGTCTGGTAGCCGCGCACCGCCCCGACATGCAGGCTGCGCAGACGCTCCAGGCTCAGCTCCGCATAGGCGCGCGTCGCCGACATGCGATAGCGCGTCGACGCCACGATCCGCGCCAGCTCGGCCGACACGAAAGTCAGCTCGTCGAGCAGCCCGTCGTCGCTCGATGCGCGCTCCGACACTTCGTGGGTCAGCACCGACAGGCGCTGTTCGAGCGCCGATACCTCGGTCGTCAGCTTCTGCGCGATCGGCAGGCCGAGGAGCGCCATGTTGCGATAGTTGCCGAGTTCCTGGAGCCGCACCACCATCTGCGCGGCCTCGTCGCCCTCAAGCGACAGGTCGGCAACGAGCAGACGGCCATAGCCGTCAGGATGCAGCATGAAATCGGACATGATCCGCGCCTTGCCGTCGGCGACGGTGCATACGGTCAGCGCGCTCGGCTCGAACCACTGCGCCAGCATGTCCCGATCGGGTAGCGGCGTGTCCCTGGCGGCGATCGCGATCTGGGTCGCGCGGATGACCTGGCCCGGCATTTCCGCAATGATTGCTGCGGCCTCTTCGCCAAAGGCCGTGGTCTCGAACGGATGGTCGAATGCGCCTTCGCGCACCAGCGTGATGCTCGCGAACTCGGTATGCCCCTCCCACACCAGCGTTACGCCATCGCCGATCGGCAATACTTCATAACGCGACCCGTCGAGCACGCGATGGCCATGGCGCCGGGCGATCGCCGCGACATAGGCGCGGCTGGGGCGCGAGCTATGCTCGCCGAGCAGCGCGACGACCTGGACGAGCCGGCAGGGCGAGGTGAAGCGGGGCAGCCGCCGCACGTGCATCTCGGCCGAAAGGCTGGCGCGAAGCGGGTGACTGCGCGCGGTCAAATTGTCCATCGCGCCCCTCCGCTGCCCCCGACCGCCGGTCGGGGGGTTATCCTGCGTTCCTTATTCAGTCGCGGCAGGCGCCTCGGCCGGAGCCGCGTCAGCGGGTGCTTCCGCCACGGTCGAGTCAGTGGCCGGTTCCGTGGGTGACGCCGCCGGGGCGGCCTCCGCCATCGGCGTCGAGCCCGCCACATAGCCCTTGTAGCGTTCGAGCAGCGCCGGGGTGACGCGCAGCGTCGGCGCGCTCGGCAGCATGCTCACCCCGCCAAGCGGCTTGTTGACCCCCTGGTGACAGGTCAGGCAGTTGACCTTGAGCGAGTCGCCGTTCGGCCCCTTGCGATTGGCGGGCATGATCGGCGCCAGCGGATTGAGATGCTGGTTGTTGATCTCGCGCACCATGCGTATGCCGTACCAGGCGAGCGCGCGCTGCGGCCGGCTGTTGCTCCACGACTGGAACGAGTCGGTATTGTGGCAGAAGGTGCAGTTGACCCCCAGCGCGGTCGAGAGATGCATCATGATCGCATAGCTCGCCTCGGCCTGCTTGACCGATTTGCCCCCGGCCACCGGATAGATGCCGGTGTTGTTGACGCGCGAGTTCTGGTCGCCCTGGAGATACATCGAATAGGGGTCATAGGGCAGCGAGGCATAGCCTACCTGCGCCGCCGGCGTGTTCTGCCCCCGCTTGTTGCCACGGATGCCGCCCGACGGATTGTCGCCGCTCGCCCAGACATATGCCGGGATCGCGTTGCCGCGATGGCA
Source organism: Bradyrhizobium sp. (assembly GCA_036721875.1). GTDB lineage: Bacteria > Pseudomonadota > Alphaproteobacteria > Rhizobiales > Xanthobacteraceae > Bradyrhizobium. Next base: position 1,862 of record DAIMKE010000388.1, read on the forward strand.
GGTGTAACAGGTGACGCCGGTTTCCTTCACATGGCTTTGCCAGTTGGTGTTGATCGACCGCGTCATCACCAGCATCTGCCGTGCGACGTTCTTGGTATATTTCTCGTCCGACGCCAGATTCTCGGGGTTGTGACAGTAATTGCACCCCTGTTCGGGCGGCGCGACCCACTGGGTGATCTGCGCCATCAGGTGGTTGAAGCGTTCGGCCGACAAGTCGCCGAGCACCTGGACATTCTGATAGGTTTCGGCTGCCGACGGGCCCTCGTCCGCGGGCAGCGGATAGGGATCGTCGGGAATGACCGCCGCTGGCTTGACGTTGTTCACGTCCACCACCTGCGCCATGCCCGTGCCGCGATAGCCGGTCTGCGTGATCTTCTTCGGCCCCAGGTCGCAGGCCCCGAGCGCGAGGCTCAGGCCCGCGCCGGCCGCCAGGGTGGCATAAAGCCTCATGCTGCTGCTCATTGCGGTGCTCCAGGCAACGTGGCGGGATCAACCACGCCGGTCGGGGGATATTCGGCGGCATAGCCGCGCTCGATCGCCCACAGGTACCAGTTGTCGACGACGGTACCGGTCAACAGGATGCCCAGGCCTCCGGTCAGCGTGGTCAGCACGGCGAACCACCATGCCCAGCGGTGGATCGATTCCATCGTGGCGTTGAAGCCCATGGTCCAGCGCCAGAACAGCGCGCCGCGCTCGGCAGCGGTGCCGCGATCGATGATCTGCTCGATCTCGCGTTCGGCGCCGTACCGACCGGTCGCCAGGATCGTCGCGCCGTGCATCGCGAACAGCAGCGTCGAACCATAGAGGAAGGCGATCGAAAGCGCATGGAACGGGTTATAGAACAGGTTGCCGTACCGGATCGAGAACGCAGCCGTCCAGTCGAGGTGCGGAAAGATGCCGAACGGCACCGCTTCCGACCAGCTTCCCATCAGCAACGGCCGGATGAAGCCGAGCACGAGGAAGAGGAAGATCGCCGACAGGAAGGCCCAGGCGACGTGGGTGCCCATGCCGAGCGCGCGCGCCCGGATATAGGTGCGTGCCCACCACAACAGGACGCTTGATGTCAGGAAGAAACCGGCGATCAGCCACCAGCCGCCTTCGGCCAGCGGGACGAACGGGCTGACGCCATATTCGGGCCCGGGCGGCTCGAGCGCCAGCCAGAACAGCTGGCGGACGAACTGGATCGGATCCCAGTTGACCGACGCCCACATGTTGAGGCCGATGATCTCAAAGGCCAGGAAGCCGCAGATGAGCGAGGCGATGCCGAGCCGGCCGAGGTAGATCGGGCCGATCTGGGCGTTGCCGAACTTGCCCATCCAGTAATTGTAGCTGGGCATGCCGGTGCGGGTGAAGGTCGCGTCGGTCATCGGCGGGCCGAATTCCGGCGGCGCGCGCAGCTGAACTTGCGTGAAGAGGTTTTGGTAGCGTGCCATGATCGTTATCCCTCTCAAGCCCAGATCGGCAGGTTGAGCCACCAGGTCCACCATTCGGGCCAGCCACGGGTCCACAGCGGTCCTGAGATGATGATGCACACCGCGCTCCAGAAGCCCGCCGACAGCGCCAGGAACAGGCCGACGCGGTGGATGCCGAGCGTGCCGACCGAATAGCCGATCGTGTCGCGGAAGAACGCGTCCTCATATTCGGGCGATTTCACCTCACCGCCCTTGGGCACGTTGACCGCCGACAGGACGAGCGCGCCGTGCAGCGACAGCGCGAGCGTGGTGGTGAAGAAGAAGCTCACCGCCAGCATGTGCGCGGGGTTATAGTGGAAGTGCAGATACTGGTAGCCGGTGTTCGACACCCAGTCGAGGTGGCTGAAAATCCCGTAGGGAAAGCCGTGGCCCCATGCACCCATCAGCACGGGGCGGATCACCACCAGGCTGATATAGGCGAAGATCGCGACGCCAAAGGCGATCGGCACGTGATAGCCCATGCCGAGCTTGCGGCAGATTTCGACCTCGCGCAGCGCCCAGGAGACAAAGGCGCCGATCGCGCAGATCGTGATGACCTGCCAGAAGCCGCCCTCGCGCAGCGGCGCCAGCGCCAGGCCATAGCTGAGATCCGGCGGCGCGATCGAGATCAGCCAAGGGTTCCAGGTCGGACCCAGCGAGGCTGCGTAAAAGATCAGCAAGGTGCCCAGCAGCGAACAAATCGCGCCGGTGACGCCGAAAAAGCCGACATAAAAGGGTCCGACCCAGAAGTCGAACAAGTCACCGCCGATCAGGGTGCCTCCCCTGACCCGGTATTTTCGCTCGAAGCTCAGCAGTGCCATGACCCAATCCTCCGCGCTCGGGCCCCCCTGGGCCGGCGTCGATGTCGGTTGCAGTTTTCGTCGTCCAGGTGAGGCGAGGCTGGTCGCGCCAGCCCCGCCCGCCCTGTTTCGTCCCCGCGCCCGATGCTGTCCGGATGGCGCGGGGGCGTATTTCCCCGATGCTAGGGAGTGACCGCCGCCGGAGCTTCGGCAACGGCCGGCGTCGCCGGACCGCCGTCAAGCCAGTTGAACCGGTCCGTGCTGAGCAGGATGAAGTGAATCAGCAGGGCCAGCACGAACAGGAAGACCGCGAGCGCAACAAGCGTGCGCCGGGGGTCGAATATCAGCCACATTCTCCACATGATGTGGTCCTCCTTCTTATGCCAGGAAGGCGGTGATCGTGGCTTGCGCCACGGCAACGCCGTCAGAAATCATCGCGTAGCCGTTGGGGCCGGGAATCCACGGCCGCCAGCTCCACACCAGGAAGTGCGCGATGATGGCGATAACCGTGAAGCCGATGAAGCTGCTGATGAACAGCTTGTGGAACTCCTTGGCTTCTTCTGGGGTCAGGTAGGTTCCTGGCCCCATCCTTTCGTCTCTGTGGTCGCTCATGTCGTTCGTCTCCAAATATTCGGACGAGGAGGGGAGCCCGGAACGTGCTCCCAGTCATCACGGCGGATGCTGTCCCGCCGCGATTGGTGGACCGCCAGCACCCGGTCGGGCGCGGGGCGGAAAAGGCTGCGCGCGCTCATGCGACGCGGCTTTCGGTCAGCGCCTGTGACAGCAGCTGTTCGGTGACGACGGACTGGCCGGCGCGGCGCGCCGCGCGTTCGGCGGCGTCGCGGATGCGCTTGGCGGCGGAAATGCGGACCAGCACCGGCTCGCGCTCGACTGCCGCGTCCAGACCGGCCTTTGCCGCATCATCCCAGCCGATTTCGGCCAGGTTGCGCGCCGGCGTCGCATCGACCTGGTCAAGCTGGCCCGCGAGCGGCAGGATGTGGAACAGCGCATCGAACAGCGCATTGCACACTTCCTGGATCAGATAGGTCGCGCCCGCATAGCCCATGAAGGGCGTGCCGGTGTGGCGGCGGATCACCGCGCCCGGAAAGCTGGCCGGCACATAGACGCCGCGCCCGCCCGCCTCGGCCATGTACATTCGTTCGTTGAAGCTGCCGAACAGGACCAGCGGGGGGTTGGTTGCAATCGCCTGTTTGACCGACTGATTGTCGGTCTTGACGCCCGCCGTCCGCCCATAGGCGAAGGTGCAGGGCAGCCCCATGTCCTCCTCCAGGAACTTGCGAATGCCGCGGGCATAGGTTTCGGTCGCGACGATCCCGAAGCTCGCGGTGCCGAAGAAATCCTGGGTGACCGAGCGCCACAGGTCCCACAGCGGCTTGATCGTCGTGTGCTTCTCGCGCTCGATGAACGGCTCGGGATCAAGCCCGGTCAGCTCGCCCAGCTTGCGCAGGAACAGGGTCGTGGATTCAAGCCCGATCGGCGCCTGCAGATAGGGCCGCTCCAGCGTCTCGCAGAGGTTGCGGCCGAACTCGCGATACATGCAGACATTGACCTCGGCATCGCCGAGCTTGCGGATGTCGGCCAGGTGGCTGCCCAGCGGAAAGACCAGGTTGATCTCCGCCCCGATGCCCTCGACCAGCCGGCGGATCTCCGCCAGATCGCTCGGCATGTTGAAGGTGCCGTACATCGGCCCGATCAGGTTGACCTTGGGCTTTGCGCCGTCCTTGCGCGGGCGCAGGGCGGGCACCTTTTTGGGCCCGAACTGGGTCCACAGCCAGGTCAGCGCGCGATCGGCGGCTTGCCACTGGTCCTCGTCGATGGTGCGCGGCAGGAACCGGACGACGTTGGTCCCCTCCGGCGTGACCCCGCCGCCGATCATCTCGGCGATCGACCCGGTGACGACGACGGCGGGCAGATCGGGGTCCAGCGTCTTCCACGCCC
>DAIMKE010000389.1:0-6063 GCA_036721875.1 Bradyrhizobium sp.
GAACTACGGTGCGCAATTGCGCACCTGAGGATCTCGAAATTCCGAGTCTGGTCCTTCGGACCATCCCGGAATGACAGGCCCCTCACGGCCTTATCGGCGGCTGGAACGACAGTGCGGTGTCCCAGGGAAAATGGATCCAGGTGTCCTGCGACACTTCGGTGATGAACGTGTCAACCAGCGGCTTGCCCTTGGGCTTGGCGTAGACGGTGGCGAAATGCGCGTCGGGCAGCATCTGGCGCACCATCCGCCCGGTGGCGCCGGTGTCGACGAGGTCGTCGACGATCAGCAATCCCTTGCCGGTGCCGCCGCCGAGCGCGGCGACGTCGGCGGACACACCCTTGAGCGCCTGCAGGTCGCCCTGGGTGGTGTGGTCGTAGCTCGCAATACAGACGGTATCGATGATCCGAATGCCGAGCTCGCGCGCCACGATCGCCGCAGGTACCAGCCCGCCCCTGGTGATTGCGATGATCGCATGAAACGGCCCGACCTCGTTGAGCCGCCAGGTCAACGCCCGGCAATCCCGGTGAAACTGATCCCAGGAGACCGGAAAGGGCCGGCCAGCCCGCGCCTCGGCGCTCGGTTCGGAATTATTGTCTGCCACCTGTGTTTGCCCTGTCTTGCCGGCCTGCTACCGCAGAACATTCAATCCCGCCAGCATCGCCTTCACCGCCGCCATCGCGGCGGCGAGTTTTTCCGGATCGCGCGAGCGCACGACGAGGTTGGTGTTCGGCTTCTTGTCGTCGTCCATGAACGGATAGCTGCCGATGATGGTGTCGGGATGGGCGTTGGCGATCTCGCGCAACGGCCCGCCGATGTCGCCTTCCCGCGCGTTGGCGCGGACCGAATCCGAAAGCATCCGCACACCCGATTTCAGCGTCGGCGCGACGATATCCATCATCGCCTGCATGATCGAGGGGATGCCGGCCATCACGATGACGTTGCCGAGCTTGAAGCCGGGCGCAAGGATGGTGGCGCTCTGGATCAAGTCGGCGCCATCGGGGACACGGGCCATGCGCAGCCGCGCCTCGTTCAGATCCTGCTCGCTCCAGCGTTCGCGGAAGCGCGCCACCACCTCCGGGTGATGGTCGATGCCGACGCCGAACGCTTTCGCCACGCTGTCGGCGGTGATGTCGTCATGGGTCGGGCCGATGCCGCCGGTGGTAAAGACGTAGGTGTAGCGATTGCGCAGCGCATTCAGTGCCGCGACGATGTCGGCCTCGTCGTCGGCGACGACGCGGACCTCCTTGAGGTCGATGCCGATATTGGTCAGGTACTCGGCAATGAAGCCGATGTTCTTGTCCTTGGTCCGGCCGGACAGTATCTCGTCACCTATGACCAGTATCCCTGCCGTGACGATCTCGCTCATGACTTCTCCTCACCCCTATCCCCGCTCGCAGTTTGCGTACGCAACGCATTGAAGTCACGGGGGTTTGCTGCCGAAATAAGCACCCGGCAGCCTTTTTTTATGGCAGCGCGGCCGACTACCCATACCAAATGCCGCAAGCCAATGCATATCGCGCTGGCCCGACCCTTGCTACCATCCCTTCAGGTCATGCACTGTGTGGCTTTGGAGATAGTCAGACTTTATGGCAGTCGCGTTCGACGAAATGAACGGCCCCGGCGGGGATCTCCGCCCGGCCTATCAGGAGCTCTCCCGCTGGCTCAAGGAGACGCCGCCGGACGCCCTCGAATATCGCCGCCAGGAGGCGGAACTGCTATTCCGCCGGATCGGCATCACCTTTGCGGTCTATGGCGACGCCGAGGCCCAGGAGAGGCTGATCCCCTTCGATGTGATCCCCCGGATCATCTCGGCCAAGGAATGGACGCTGCTGGAGAAGGGCCTGAAGCAGCGGGTCCGCGCGCTGAACATGTTCCTGCGCGACATCTACCACGGCCGCGACATCCTGCGCGCCAACATCATTCCCGACGACCTGATCTTCCAGAATCCTGTTTTCCGCCCGGAAATGAACGGCCAGGACGTGCCGCACGACGTCTATGTCCATATCGCCGGGATCGACATCGTCCGGGTCGACGCCGACAATTTCATCGTGCTGGAGGACAATGCGCGCACGCCCTCGGGCGTGTCCTACATGCTGGAAAACCGCGAGATCATGATGCGGCTGTTTCCGGACCTGTTCGCCCGCCACCGCGTAGCACCCGTGGAACGGTATCCTGACGAACTGCTGTCGGCGTTGCGTTCGGTCGCGCCGCTCTCCGCCTCGGCGGAGCCGACCGTCGCCCTGATGACGCCCGGCGTCTACAATTCCGCCTATTACGAACATTCCTTCCTGGCCGACAAGCTCGGCATCGAACTGGTCGAAGGTCGCGACCTCATCGTCAAGAACGACGAGGTGTTCATGCGCACCACCGAGGGCCTCAAGCGCGTCGACGTGATCTACCGCCGCGTCGATGACGACTTTCTCGACCCCCTCACCTTCCGCCCGGATTCGGCGCTCGGCGTGCCCGGCCTGATGTCGGCCTATGCGGCGGGCAATATCACGCTGGCGAATGCGGTCGGCACCGGCATCGCCGACGACAAGGCGATATATTCCTACATGCCGGAGGTCGTGAAATTCTATCTCGGCGAAGAACCGATCCTGAAGAACGTGCAGACCTGGCGCTGCCGCGAACCGAAGGATCTTGCCTATGTGCTCGACAATCTCGGCGACCTCGTGGTGAAGGAAGTGCACGGCTCCGGCGGCTACGGCATGCTGATCGGTCCCGCCGCGACCAAAGCGACGATCGAGGCGTTCCGCGACAAGCTCAAGCGCGAGCCAGAAGGCTTTATCGCCCAGCCGACGCTGGCGCTGTCGACCTGCCCGACCTGCACCGCGTCCGGCCTCGCGCCGCGCCACGTCGATCTCAGGCCATTCGTGCTGACGGGGAGCAAGCACGTCACCATCGTGCCGGGTGGCTTGACGCGCGTGGCGCTGAAGGAAGGCTCTCTGGTAGTCAATTCGAGCCAGGGCGGCGGCACCAAGGACACCTGGATACTGGACGAATAGAGAGCGAAATTTTCGTATGCTGTCGCGCACCGCCGAAAACCTGTACTGGCTGGCCCGCTACGTCGAGCGTGCCGAATACATCGCGCGCACCATCGATGCGACCTTGCGCGTCACCGCCCTTCCCGCCGCCTATATCGGCAAGACCAATGAGTGGGAATCGGCGCTGCTGACCGCCGGCGTCAGCGCCAGCTTCTTCGAGGCCTATCAGGAAGCCACCGAGCAGAACGTGGTCGAGTATCTGGCGTTCTCGCCGTCCAACCCCTCGTCGATCAAGAACTGCATCGAGGCCGCGCGGCTCAACTCGCGCTCGGTGCGAACGGCGCTGACGAGCGAGATGTGGGACACCATCAACTCGGCCTGGATCGAATTGCAGGAAGTCTGGGGCAAGGGCACCTCGAGCCGCGAGGAACTGGCAAGGTTCCTCCGCTTCGTGCAGGAGACCTCGCTGCGCTTCGACGGCTCGGCCTACCGCACCATGCTGCGCAACGACGCCTACTGGTTTTCCCGGCTCGGGCTGCATCTGGAGCGCGCCGACAACACCGCCCGCATTCTCGATGTGAAATACCACGTGCTGCTGCCGGAGGAGGAACATGTCGGCGGTCCGCTGGATTACTACCAGTGGACCTCGATCCTGCGCTCGGTATCGGCGCTGACCGCCTATCACTGGGTCTACCGCGAGACGCTGAAGCCCTGGCTGATCGCCGACCTCCTGATCCTGAACGACACGCTGCCGCGCTCGTTGGCAAGCTGCTACAGTAATCTGGTGCGTAACCTCGACCAGATCGGCGTCGCCTATGGCCGCCAGGGCGCCTCCCAGCGCCACGCCCGCGGCGTCCGCAACCGGCTTGAACACAGCCATATGGACGATATCTTCCAGCACGGCGTCCATGAATTCATCCAGGAATTCATTTTGGACAACGCCCGGCTGGGTGAGATCATCACCAAGCAGTATCTGATTTAGGGATTTCCGGCGTCATGGCCGGGCTTGACCCGGCCATCCACCTCTTGCTTTGAGTAGGGAGAAAGACGTGGATGCCCGGCACAAGGCTGGGCATGACGATCCAGTATAATCCGGTACACCATGCGCCTGCGAATTGCCCATTCCACCAGCTATCGCTACGAGCCGCCGGCCACCGGCGTGATCCAGATCCTGCGCATGACGCCCGGCAGCCATGACGGGCAGTACGTCGCCGAATGGCAGATCGACGTCTCCACCGATTCCCGGCTCGACATGCACCAGGACGCGTTCGGCAATGTCACCCATGTGCTGACGCACGGGCCAATCGCCGACCTCACCATCAACGTCGAGGGACTGATCGAGACCCACGATACCGGCGGCGTGCTGCGCGGCACCGACGAGCGTTTTCCGCCGGGCCTGTTCCTGCGCCAGACTTCGCTTACCGAAGTCAATCCGGCGATGGCGACGTTCGCGCGCGAGATGCGCGCGGAGTCCGATGGCGACGTGCTCGGCTTCCTGCACGCGCTGATGGTGCAGATCAACGAGCACATGACGTTCGACGAAGACCCCACCAACTCAGGCACGTCGGCGGCGGAAGCCTTCGCGCTCAAGCGCGGTGTCTGCCAGGACTACGCGCATATCTTCATCGCCTGCGCGCGCACCGGCGGTGTTCCGGCGCGCTTCGTCTCCGGGCATTTCCTGCGCTCCGACGGCACCGTCAACCAGCAGGCCGGTCATGCCTGGGCGGAAGCGTACGTGCCTGACCTCGGCTGGGTCGGCTTCGATGCCGCCAACGGCATCTGCACCACCGACGCCCACGCCCGCGTCGCTATCGGCCTCGACTATCTCGGCGCCGCGCCGGTGCGCGGCACCCGCTATGGCGGAGGAACGGAGACGCTGACGGTTTCGGTCAGGGTCGATCGGGCCGGACGATCGGGGCAATGGCAGAGCCAGCAATAGGCGCTGCCGGTACAGGTCACTTCATCAGATGTCATTCCGGGGCTCGCGAAGCGAGAGCCCGGAATCCATCGCGACAGAAACGCTGCGGTTAGATGGTCTCCGGCCCTGAGCCGCCACGCCGCCCGGCAAGCCAGGTTTCGGCCGCCGGCTGCATGCCGCGCCGCGGGAATTGGGGTTGGACGCCCCCCTGAAATTGGCTACTAGTTTGGCGCCGGAAAAATCGGGCGCGTTCGGGGACTTGGAATGACCTATTGCTGCGGAATTCTGGTGCGGGACGGGCTCGTGATGATCGCGGACACGCGCACCAATGCCGGGCTCGACAACGTCTCGACCTTCCGCAAGCTCCACATCTTCTCCAAGCCGGGCGAGCGCATCATGGCGATCGCCAGCGCGGGCAACCTGGCGATCAGCCAGTCGGTCCTCTCCACCCTCACCGAAGGGCTGGAAGATCCCAACACCGGCGAACTCGAAACCCTGATGAATGCGCCGACCATGTTCCAGGCCGCGCAGCGCATCGGCCGCGCCATCCGCAGCGTGCACGCCACCGAGGGCGAGGCCTTGAGGTCGGAAGACGTCAGCTTCGACGTGTCGTTCCTGTTCGGCGGCCAGATCAGGGGCTCGAAGATGCGGCTGTTCATGGTCTACACGGCAGGCAATTTCATCGAATGCACCACCGACACGCCCTATTTGCAGATCGGCGAGCACAAATACGGCAAGCCGGTGCTCGACCGCGCGATGCATTACGACGTCGAACTCTATGAGGCGCTGAAGACCGGCCTGATCTCGATGGATTCGACCATGCGGTCGAACCTCGGCGTGGGCCTTCCGATCGACGTGCTGGTGGTGCGGGCGGATGCCTGCGAGGCCGACCTCAACCACCGCATCGAGGCCGGCGAGCCGTATTTCCACGATCTGCGCTCGCGCTGGTCGGCGGCGCTGCGCGCGGCGCACCAGAATATTCCGAGACCACCCTACAAAACCCAAACAGAAGCAAAAAACTGAAGGCGAGGAAAACCATGGCCGAAGCAACAAACAAGATCGCGGTAGTCACCGGTGCCGGCACCGGCGTCGGACGCGCGGCGTCGCTGGCGCTGATGAATGCCGGCTTCACCGTGGTGCTCGCCGGGCGCAGGATGGAGA
>DAIMKE010000390.1:0-6058 GCA_036721875.1 Bradyrhizobium sp.
GGCCTCCGCCCAGCCGCGGTCGAAGACGTATTCACCCTGCGAGTGCGATTTCAGATAGCAGGGCACGATGCCGACGATGTCGCCGTTTAGCCGTGCCAACAGATGCCGCGCGCCCCAGCCGGTGCGGGGGCTGGCCGAGCCGGAAGCTTCGGCGGCAGCAAAAAATGCGTGGGAAACGAATGGGTTATAGGCTGGCTTTGCATTGGCGCAGAAGCCGCTTCGTACCCCGTTTGAAGCCAGCGTGTCGAGATTATCGAGGCTGTCGGGGTCGCCGGCCGGATTGGCGCAGGCGTCCCATTCCGCAGCCTTGATGTCGCTGACGGAGGGGACGGCTTCGAGGGTGATTTCGGATGACGCCATGCAGAAAATTCGAGCCGGTCCCATGATGCGATCAGCCATCGCCATGGTGACCACCCCAAAGATCGTGCATCGGGGGCATGAGTTCAAGGTGGCCCGCAGCGCATCAGGTTCCCGGCAGGAACCCCTCGAAGATCATCTGGTCGGCGTGGCGCGCGGCCTGCTGGCGCTGCTCCGGCGTGCGCACGGTCCACGCCAGCAGCGGCAAGCCAAAGATGTTGCGGGCGATCCAGGGCGCGGCTGCGGGTAGCTCGTTGACCCAATAGGCGACGAAATGGGGCCGGCTCCAGAAGGCGTGGCGAAGCTGCGTCATGCCGTGGCGCTGTTCAGGGGAGGCTTCCGGCCACTCCTCGGCGGTATATTCGCGTTCGGCGACGATGCCGCGGGCAAGTCCGGGGATCAGTTCGCGCAGCGCCAGCACCTGGTTGGGATCAAAGGACATTCCGACCGCAGTTCCGGAATAGGAAGCGAGCACCTCGGCCATCCGCTTCACCAGCCGGCGGTCGCCGTCGAAATGGCTTTTGACTTCGATCACCAGCGGCACCCGGCCGGCGACGAGCGCGCAGAGATCGCCGAGCGTCATCATCCGCTCCGGCGTGTTCTTGAACTGGACGGTTTTGAGCTCGGCGGCGGTCTTGCTCAGCAAAGGTCCGGAGCCTTCCGTGAGGCGGCCGAGCGCATTGTCGTGATGCACCATCGCCTCGCCGTCGGACGAAAGCTGGATGTCGCATTCGATGGCGAAGTTGCCGTCGATGGCCGCCTGCGCGGCCGCCGGCATGTTCTCGACGATGCCGCGCGCAATGTCATGCAGGCCGCGATGCGCGACGGGACGCGCCGTCAGCCAGTCGGGGGCACGCACGAGGCCGTACTCCGTTCAGGACACCTCGAAGATGGCATCGACCTCGACCGCCGCATCCGAGGGCAGCGCGGCGACGCCAACGGTGGTGCGGGCGTGGCGGCCCTTGTCGCCGAAGGCCGTGACCATCAGGTCGGACGCGCCGTTGAGCACCTTCGGTCCGTCGAGGAAGTCGGGCGTCGAATTGATGAAGCCGCCGAGCCGCACCACGCGCACCACCTTGTCGAGATCGCCGAGCGCGGCCTTGACCTGCGCCAGCAGATTGACCGCGCAGCCTTGCGCCGCGGTGTAACCCTGTTCGATGGTGACGCCGGCCCCGAGCTTGCCCTTGGCGATCAGCTTGCCTTCCGCATTGGCGCAGACCTGGCCCGAGACGAAAAGCAGGTTTCCGCTGCGCACGAAGCCCACATAGTTGGCCATCGGGGTACGCGGTTCGTTCAGGACAATGCCTTGTGCCGCCAGCTTCTGTTCGACCGTACCCGCCATGTTTCCGTCCCCGATTGATTTGACCGTGCCTGATCCGTGGGACCAGGTGCGCATTGTTTCGCGCATCGCGCCCGCTGTTGCAAGCGAGGCCGTCCGGTGGCGCGTGACGTCCGGCGAAACGAAACCTGCCGGAAAACACCTGATAACATGGCATTCCCCGTCAGTTTCCGACGTTTTGATGGAGCTGCCCTAGTTGCGACGCAATGGAGCCGTCACTAATGTAGGCGAATCTCCTCCGAGGAAAAAACTGAACATGGCTAGCTCGTTCCCGATTCCGGTCCGTGCCCTGGTGTTCTCGGTTGCCGCCACCCTTGGATCCGGTTTCGCAAGCGGACCGGCGCTGGCAGGCGCAAGCGGACCGTTTCTCGCCCATCAGGCGCTCTATGAGCTGAAGCTCGTAAAGGCCCGCGGAAGCAACGCCATCAGCGGAGCGCGCGGACGCATCCTCTACAATTTCTCGGGCAGCGCCTGCGAGGGCTACACGTCCGAATTCCGCCAGGTCTCGGAACTCGACAGCGGCGAAGGAAAGCTGACACTGAGCGATCTGCGCTCCCATTCCTGGGAAGACGGCGCCGGCAAGAGCTATCGCTTCAAGATCGATACAAGGATGAACGATGCCGCTTCCGCGCCGATCGACGGCATGGCCGAGCGCGTCGGCGACCACATCACGGTCAAGCTGAAGCAGCCGGTCGCGAAGACGTTCGAACTCGACGGCAAGACCGTGTTCCCGACCGAGCAGATCCAGCACATCATCGCCGCTGCGCGTGAGGGCAAAACGGTGCTGGAGCTGATGGTCTATGACGGATCCGACAATGGCGAGAAGGTCTACAACACGCTATCCATCATCGGGCAGCCGATCCCGGGCACCCGCAGCATCGCTTCGCCGGATCCATCGACCGACAACGATCAGATGAAGACGCTGACACGCTGGCCGGTCACGGTGAGCTATTACGATCGTGACGCCAAGACCAAGGAAGGCGAGCAAACGCCGGTCTACGCGATGTCGTTCGAACTGTTCGAGAACGGCGTCTCCCGTGCGCTGGTGCTCGACTACAACGATTTCGTGATTTCGGGCGCGATGGGCAAATTCGACGTCAGGGATACCAAGCCCTGCAGGTGACGCGGAAGCGGATGCGCTTGCACGTCATTCCGGGGCGATGCGAAGTATTGAACTACGGTGCGCAATTGCGCACCGTAGAATCTCGAGATTACCGATGCGCCATTGCGCATCTGAGGTCTGGTCCTTCGGACCATCCCGGAATGACAGCGCTCTAATGCTCCTATCCGCGCGTCCGAATCTCCGAGTACGTTGAGGTTACCGTCTGGTCGAGAGCGCCGGACCCGGATACGCTTCCGCTCAATCATGCACGTCAGGGAGGCAACAACATGAGCAAGCTCGATCACCTTCGTCCCAGCGGACTTCACCACAACCCGGCTTATTCCCACGTCGTCGTCGCCTCGGGCGCGCGCACGATCTATATCTCTGGACAGGTATCCACCGACGATGAGGGACGGGTGGTCGGTGAGGGCGACCTGGCGGCGCAAACCACTCAGGTGATGCACAACATCGGCCTGGCGCTGAAAGCTGCCGGCGCGAGCTATTCCAATATCGTGAAGATCACCACCTTCGTCGTCGGCTACAAGCCGGAGCTTCGTCCCGTCATCGGCAAGGCGCGCTCGGTGTTCTTTGAAGGCATGGAGCCGCCGGCGAGTACGCTCGTCGGTGTAACGGCGCTCGCGGCCCCGGAATGGCTGATCGAGATCGAGGCGGTGGCCGTCGCCGATTGACGATTCTTGGAGAGACGGGGAGGGAGCTGGCTACTCTTCTTCCTCCTCGTCCTCTTCCTTCGCCGGTCCCTTATACGCAATGCCCCTGATCACGGCGGCATTGCCGAATTTCTTCCTCAGATCATCCATCGCGCGTTCGGCGTGAGCCGAGCGGCGGTCGAGCATATCGGTATCGTCGGCCCGCGATCCCTCGCGCAGCGCGCTGACGCCGGTGCCGATCAGGCGGAATGCCGTGCCATCGATCTCCTTCGCCAGCATCTCGCGCGACACCGCAAAGATCTTGGCGGCGAGCTGCGTCGGCGCCTGGATCGATTGCGAGCGGGTGCGCTGCCTGAAGTCGGCGGTCTTCAGCTTCAGGGTGATGGTGAGGCCCGATAGCTCGCTGCTCTTGAGCCGTGACGAAACTTTTTCGGACAGCCGCCACAGCACCTTTTCCAGCGTTGCAAAATCCCGGATGTCGTTCTCGAACGTGGTCTCGTTGGAAATGGTCTTGGCGCCGCGGTCGGCGACGACACTGCGGTCGTCGATGCCACGCGCCAGCCGCCATAGTCTTCGGCCTTCGCCGGCAAACTGCTTCATCAACTCGGTCTCGTCGGCGCGCTGCAGGTCCGCAATGGTGCGAAAGCCGCGCTGCTGCAGTTTCTCCTGGGTCGCCGGGCCGACGCCGTAGATGAATCCGACCGGCTTGTCGGCCAGCATCTCGCGGGCCTCGTCCTGGTCGAGCGCGGCAAAGCCGCGGGGCTTGTCGAGATCCGAGGCGATCTTGGCCAGGAACTTGTTGCAGGACAGGCCGACGGACACCGTGATCCCGATGTCGCGCTCGACGTCGCGGGCAAAGCGCGCCAGCACTTTTGCCGGGATCATGCCGTGGACCCGCTCGGTGCCGGAAAGATCAAGAAACGCCTCGTCGATCGACAGCGGTTCGACCAGCGGCGTCAGCGTCTGCATGGCGTGGCGCACCTCGCGGCCGACGCGAACGTATTTGGCCATGTCCGGCGGGATCACGACGGCGGAGGGGCAGAGTGCGAGCGCCTTGAACATCGGCATCGCCGAGCGCACGCCATAGGTGCGCGCGATGTAGCAGGCGGCCGACACCACGCCGCGCTTGCCGCCGCCGATGATGACGGGCTTGTCGGCAATGTCGGGGTTGTCGCGCTTCTCGACGGTGGCGTAGAACGCATCACAATCGATATGCGCCAGCGTCAGCGACGGCAGGGCATGGTGGCGGACCATGCGGGGCGAGCCGCATTCGCCGCAGCGCCTGGCCTTGATATCGAGGTCGCCGAGGCAATCCCGGCAGAAAGCGCGGGGACCGTCAAAGACGTGCGCCGCCGCGCTCACGGCACGTCGCGCTCCCATTTGGGGTCGCCCAGCACCTCGCGGGCGGCGGCAATATTGGTCGGATGCAGTTGCGATACGTTCGCAAATGCCTTCACCGTGGCGTCGTCCCGCAGCACGAAGTCCAGCACCGAGGCCAGAAATTGCGGGTCTGCAGCGGCCGTACGCAGGGTTTCAGGCCCGATTCCGCTTTCAGCCAGGAACAGGCCCAGCCGCTCAGGGTCGCCAGCAATAA
The DNA here is from genome assembly GCA_036721875.1 of Bradyrhizobium sp. GTDB lineage: Bacteria > Pseudomonadota > Alphaproteobacteria > Rhizobiales > Xanthobacteraceae > Bradyrhizobium. Next base: position 5,061 of record DAIMKE010000390.1, read on the forward strand.
AACCTAGCGCCTGAACTGCAACGATTTCAGCCACTTCGCGGGGGTTGTGAACAGGCTTTTTCGACAGCGGATTTGCCTTTCCGTTAACTTCTGGGCTCTACTTTGGAACCATCATGCCCGAGTCTGCGGAATGGGTTCAAGGAAGTGGAAACCAATCCGCAAAAGTCGGTGCATGGGTTTAACGGTTTAGGGCAAATCCGCCGCTAGTTTAAATTCACTTTTCGACAAGCCGGCGTCGGTAGTGCTGCGTACTGAGTATCAGGGAGGGCGGGATGGCAAAAACCGTCCTGATCGTGGAAGACAACGAGCTCAATATGAAGCTCTTTCGCGACCTTCTGGAAGCGCATGGCTATCAGACGTCGGGCACCAGCAACGGCTTCGAGGCGCTCGATCTTGTCCGCAAGCTGCGCCCCGATTTGATCCTGATGGATATCCAGCTTCCGCAAGTCTCCGGCCTCGAAGTGACGCGCTGGATCAAGGACGATCCGGAACTGCGCGCCATTCCGGTGGTCGCGGTCACCGCCTTTGCGATGAAGGGCGACGAGGAACGCATCCGCGAAGGCGGCTGCGAGGCGTATCTGTCCAAACCAATTTCGGTCGGCAAATTCATTGAAACGGTACGGCGTTTTATCGGGTAGGGGTGAGTTTCGATGTCTGCACGTATTCTTGTCGTCGATGACGTTCCGGCCAACGTCAAGCTGCTGGAAGCCCGTCTGTCGGCCGAATATTTCGACGTACTGACCGCTTCCAACGGCACCGAGGCGCTCGAGATCTGCTCGCGCTCCGAATGCGACATCATTCTGCTCGATGTCATGATGCCCGACATGGACGGCTTCGAGGTCTGCCGCCGGCTGAAGTCCAATCCGGCCACGCATTTCATTCCGGTGGTGATCATCACCGCGCTGGACAGTCCGGCCGATCGCGTCCGCGGGCTCGAGGCCGGCGCCGACGACTTTCTGACCAAGCCGGTATCCGACGTCGTCCTGATTGCGCGCGTC
>DAIMKE010000391.1:0-6032 GCA_036721875.1 Bradyrhizobium sp.
TCTCTTCTCACCGGCCGTCGCCCGCCGGTCACGACATTCCCTCCACGACACAAGCCGCGGATTCAGGCATATTGTCGGCGAATAGTTAACCAAAACAAAAGGATAACAACCGCTTAACGCGACCGCTTCCCTGTCCCGGCAGCTCTTCGCCGTCACGCATTCAGCATCAAGGCGGCGTTTCCGTCGTGAATATGGCGCAAGGGGGTTCATTCCCTCCCGACGTGATCCTGGATCGATCACATTCCCGTCCGTTCCTCGCCCCTCACCTCGGCACGATCTTTTTCGACCACCCGGTTCCCAGCCCTGCGGATCGTGCCTAAGTTGACTTCATTATGCGCGCAAAGCCGGCTCCGATAAATACGCCTGAAGCTCAAGACACCGCCTCGCGCGGTTTCTCCATCGATGCCCATCGGCTCGCGGCGCCCAAGGCCGCGCCGGGTCTCTATCTGGTCGCGACACCCATCGGCAATCTCGGCGACATCACCCTGCGGGCGCTTCAGACGCTCGCCGGCGTCGACGTCATCGCCTGCGAGGACACCCGCATCACGCGCCGCCTGACCGAGCGCTATGCGATCGCGGCAACGCTCAAGCAATATCACGAGCACAATGCGGAAGCGGCGCGGCCGAAGCTTCTGGCGGCGCTAGCGCAAGGCGGCTCGGTCGCGCTGGTCTCGGACGCCGGCACGCCGTTGATCTCCGATCCCGGCTTCAAGCTGGTGCGCGAGGTCTGCGCCGCCGGTCATCCCGTGTATGCGCTGCCCGGCCCATCCTCGGTGCTGGCGGCGCTGTCGGTGGCCGCGCTGCCTACCGACCGCTTCTTCTTCGAGGGTTTCTTGCCGGCGAAATCCGCGGCCCGCCGCACACGCCTGGCCGAGCTTGCGCGCATCGACGCGACGCTGGTGATGTTCGAATCGGGCAACCGGATGCAGGACACCCTGACCGATCTGGCCGGGATCATGGGCGAACGCGAGGCCGCGGTCTGCCGCGAGCTGACGAAGCTGCACGAGGAGGTCAGGCGTGCGCCCCTCGCCGAACTCGCGCGGCAAGCCGATGCGCCGGAGACGCGCGGTGAGTTCGTTCTGGTGATCGGCCCGCCCGCAGCGGACGCCGACGTGCTGGCATCGGATGCGCTCGACGGACTCCTGCGCGAGCAGCTTGCCGCAAACAGCGTCAAGGATGCCGTGGCCCATGCGGTCGCGCTGTCGGGCCGGCCGCGCCGCGAGGTCTATGCCCGTGCGCTCGAGCTCGCAAAGGATCTGCGGGGCGGCGATGGCGAAGACTGAGACGCCTAAGGAACCGAAGGTCGCCTCGCCCGAGCGCGTCGCCGCGTTCCACACCGGGATTTCCGCCGAGAGCCGCGCCGCGGCCTATCTGATGGCCAAGGGCTACCGCATCCTCGCCAAACGCTATCGCACCCCGCATGGCGAGATCGACATCGTGGCGCGACGCCGCAACCTGATCGCTTTCGTCGAGGTCAAGGCGCGGGCGACGCTGGATGACGCCGCCTTCGCCGTCACGCCGCGCCAGCAGCGGCGCATCATCGACGCCGCGCAAGGCTGGCTCGCAGCGCATCCCGAGCATGCCGAATTCGAATTGCGATTCGACGCCATGCTGATTGCGCCGCGATCACTTCCGCGCCATGTGTTGGCGGCATTCGACGCCTCGACCTGAAAGGCAGATCATGAAACTGAACGTCGCCGTCCAGATGGACCCCATCGCCCGCATCAACATCAAGGGCGATTCCACCTTTGCGCTGCTTCTCGAAGCGCAGAAGCGCGGCCATGGCCTGTCCTATTACACGCCCGACAAGCTCTCGATGGTCGGCGAGGAGCTGGTCGCGCCGGTTCAGCTCCTGACCGTGCGCGACGAGCCCGGCAACCACTTCACGCTCGGCGAGCCCCGGCGCGAAGCGCTGAACGGCTTCGACGTGGTGCTGCTCCGCCAGGACCCGCCGTTCGACCTCGCCTACATCACCTCGACGCATTTCCTCGAACGCATCCATCCCAAGACGCTGATCGTGAACAATCCGGCCTCGGTGCGCAACGCGCCGGAAAAACTGTTCGTGATGAACTTTTCGCACTTGATGCCGCCGACGCTGATCTCGCGCGACCTCGACGAGATCAATTCGTTCCGCGAACAACATGGCGCCGTGGTCATGAAGCCGCTGCATGGCCATGGCGGCGCCGCGGTGTTTCGCGTGCTGCCGCAGGACATGAACTTCGGCTCGCTGTACGACATGTTCTCGGTCACCTTCCGCGAGCCCTGGGTGATCCAGCGCTTCCTCCCCGAAGTGAAGCACGGCGACAAGCGCATCATCCTGGTCGACGGCGAGTTCGCCGGCGCCGTCAACCGCGTCCCCGCGCCCGATGACCTGCGCTCCAACATGGTCCGCGGCGGCGCCGCGCAGGCCACCGAGCTGTCGCCGCGCGAGCGCGAGATCTGCGACACGCTCGGCCCCGCGCTGCGCGAGCGCGGCCTGCTGTTCGTCGGCATCGACGTGATCGACGGCAACCTCACCGAGATCAACGTCACCTCGCCCACGGGCATCCGCGCCATCGCCCGGCTCGGCGGACCGGATGTGGCGGGAAAGATCTGGGACACCATCGAGAAAAAGCGCGCCGGGAAATGAGCCGGGGTTAACCGTGAGGCATGGCCGCCGGGTTCCGGGTCTATCGCCGCGCGATCCAGTATTCTACCATCATACGGCCATTGTTTGGACAAGACTGCACGGAGAGCCGGCCAACTGCGGATGACATTGGACGGAACAAGGTAAACGCCAGTGAACTCCACACCGCCGAAAGAAACCGATGCTGCGACCGGGGGCGCCGACGAACGGCTGGCGCACGCCTACGAAGAGATCAAGCGCGCCGACGAACAGCTCACGCAGATGAGTGAACGGCTTGCGAAAATCGAGGGCGACACACCGCGCCCGGCTGCGGTCGCACTGGCCCCACAGTCGCAGGCGGAGCCGTCGCCCGCTGCAGAGGCGCCGCCCACGGAAGCATCAACTGCGCAAGTTCCACCCCCGCCAGCAAAGTCGGCGTCCCGGAGTCCCATGGCTCTGCTGATGGCTGCCGGCTTCGTCGTCACCGCCCTGGTTCTGTCGGCCTATGGCGGCGGAATTGTCACCCGTTGGGCGCCGCAGCTCGGTTCAGCGCGATCATCGCCGCCCGAAGGCCCAACGCTCGCCGCGCAGTCCGCGCCATCCATGGTTCAGGTGGCGTCTGCGGAGACCGTGCCACTGCCGGCAACCCCAAAGGCAACACCACAGGAAGCACCGCCGCAGGCAACGCCATCCCTGCCGACGTCACCGCAGCCGACATCGCTGGCCCAGGCCCAGACGGCGCCGCCAGATGCCGCGCCCCCCGCGGCCGCACCCCCCACCGCCATCGCACCGCCGGCAGCCGCCGCGCCGCCCGATCAAGCCCAGCTGCTACAAAAGATCGCGCGCGATCTCGCGACGCTGGAGCGGAACATCGAGCAGCTCAGGACGAACCAGCAGCAGATGGCCGCCGACAATTCAAAGGCCATCGGCGAACTCAAGGCCAGCCAGGAAGAAATGAAGCGGTCGTTCGCGAAGACGTCCGAACAGCCCCTGCCGCCCAGAGTATCACCACCAGCAAAGCCTCCGGTTTCAGTCGTGCGCAGGCCGGAGCGGACGTATCAGCCGCCGCCGGTGCGAGCGCGGCCGCGATATTACCCGAGGGAGCAATGGTATTACGACGATTGGTAGCCGCCGGCTCGGCGATCGTCGAAATTCTTTTCCTGCAAGAGCGCCCGGCACGACGGAGTGCGGCGCACATCATCCGCGTTGCCATTGCGAAAACGCGGCTTGCGCAATATCGCGCACGTCCGGCGATCCGTTTCTCCCACCTCCCCTCTCTCGCCTCATTCCACTTGCCAATTCCCGGTAGCGGGCGCAGCCTGTAGCCACGGATGAATCTATCCGGGGCATATTCTGCAATTCATAAAAACACTGGAGGAAGACGCATGACGACGAATCTTTCGCGACGGTCCTTGCTTGCGCTCGGCGCCGGTCTTGGTGCGGGTCTGGGCGCATCGACGATGCTTGGCAGCAGCGCGCTGGCGAAAGCACCGAAGCTCGGCACGCAGACGCCCTACTGGCACCGCTTCGTTCTCGGCGACGCCGAAGTGACCGTGGTTTCCGATGGCCCGCTGCCGCTCGGCCCGCCCAAGGGCACCTTCGTCGGCGTGCCCGATGAAGAAGTGCGAAAAATGCTGTCCGACAACTTCCTCAATCCCGACAACGTCGTGCTCGAACAGAACTCGCCGATCGTGAACACCGGCGACAAGCTGATCCTGTTCGACACCGGCATGGGCACGTCGAAGGCGTTCGGCCCGACCACCGGCCGCCAGCAGAAGAGCATGGCGGAGGCCGGCATCAAGCCGGGCGATATCGACGCCGTGGTGTGCTCGCACGCCCACATCGATCACATCGGCGGCCTCGTCGGCGCCGACGACAAGCCACTATTCCCCAACGCGCAGGTCTACATCACCCAGAGCGACTTCGATTTCTGGACCGATGAAGGCAAGCTAGGCAGTCCGTTGAAGGATTTCGTGATCCATGCCCGCAAGAACCTGATGCCGGTGCGCGATCGCATCGTGTTCATCAAGGACGGCCAGGAATTTTTGCCCGGCGTGCAGGCGATCGCGGCACCCGGCCACACCGTCGGTCACACCATCTTCATGGTGACATCGGCGGGCAAATCCTTCGCTTTCCTCGGCGACCTCACGCACCATGCCGTGCTGCTCCTGGAAAAGCCGCGGATGCAATTCTCCTACGACAGCGATCCGAAGCAGGCGGCGGACACGCGGGTGAAGCTGCTCGACATGATCGCGACCAGCAAGACTCCTGTCATGTCCTATCACTTCAACTGGCCGGGCTTTGGCAACATCGCCAAGACCAGCGATGGTTTCCATTATTATCCGGCGGCGATGGTGATGAACCTCTAGAACTGCGTCTTCGGGGGCGGTTGCTCGCCATCCGCCCCCCGAGCGCCAGCTTCTGATCCAATCGGAATCAAACAGGCCCTAGGGAGGGCCCCCGGATTCGCGTAAGCAGGTCCTGACCTTACGCGACCCTGGGAGAATACATTGACCGACCAACCGACCGCCAAGCCCGGCGACCTCGTCTACGAGGATACAGGCGGCAACGCCCCGCTGGTCTATTTCGACATCGTCGGCGCCTATGGCACCATGAACGGCTCGATTGAGATCGAACTCGCTACCCGCATCCTGGTGCCGAAGCCGGATGGCTCGACCGAAGTCAAATTCATTTCCTCCGGCCGCCTCCGCTGCACCCAGAACGCCGCCGTCAATCTGCGCAACGCGCTGGATTCTGCATTGAAGATGCTGGAGCAGCCGCAAGCGAACGCGGCTGCGATTGCAGCGGGCAAGTTGAATTGATCGCTCGATAGCCAATCCTGCACAGCGAACCTTGCTGCGCGGGCCTCAAAGACCCTTCCGAAAGGCGTGATAGGCCCGGCTCTCACGCAGCGTGTCGGCACCGCCCTGGATCAGCAGGTCGATCTGATCGGCCGGCAAGACAAACCGCGTCGGGATCGCCTCGAGGATGCCGGCGCGCGCCGGACCGAGCTGCTCGAAGCCGAGCCGCTCGATGAAAAAGGTGACGTCGCCGCAGCGCCAGTTGCCGCCGACGCCGAGGCGCGCCCGCTCAGTGGCCGACAGGCCGCAACGCCAGCGCTTCACCCTGTTCGACCATTCGTTGAGCTGCGAGGAGAACGCCGCATAGCTCAACCGCACGCTGGCGTCGATCGCGGTCGAAGCCGCGGCGGAGACCAGTTCGACGCCGCTCGGCCCTTCGAGACGCTGCGCGAAATCGCCGGAGGTGCCGCGGCCGGCATCGACGACGATGAACATGACGCGCCGCACCTTCACCGCCTGCCGCTCGGTCATCGGCTCGAACGGCCGCTGCGCCGCCATCAGCGCGATGCTGAAGCCGGAGAGGCCGAAATTGTCGACAAGGCCGCCGTCGAGCAGTTTTACAAACC
>DAIMKE010000392.1:0-5597 GCA_036721875.1 Bradyrhizobium sp.
CCTCACCTCACAGGTGCGCGCGATCGCGGAAGTCGCGACTGCCGTGACCAAGGGCGACCTGACGCGGTCGATCCAGGTCGACGCCCGCGGCGAGGTCGCGGAGCTGAAAGACAACATCAACACGATGATTACCAACCTGCGGCTCACGACCGAGCTGAACACCGAGCAGGACTGGCTGAAGACAAACCTCGCGAAATTCACCAACATGCTCCAGGGCCAGCGCGACCTCACCACCGTCGGCCGGCTGCTGCTCACCGAATTGTCGCCGCTGGTGAACGCCCATACCGGCGTGATCTACCAGGTCGAGAACGAGAACGATCCGCAGCTCCGGCTGCTCGCCTCTTACGCCAGCGACGGCGTCTATCCCTATCAATCCGTGCTGCAATTCGGCGAAGGCCTGATCGGCCAGTGCGCGCTCGACAAACGGCCACGCATGGTCGCCGACATTCCGTCCGACGTGGTGCCGATCAACTCGGCGCTGTTCCGCGTCGCGCCGAAGAACCTCGTGGTGCTCCCGGTGCTGTTCGAAGGCGAGGTCAAGGCCGTGATCGAGCTCGCCTCGCTGGTCTCCTTCACGACCTCGCAAATGACCTTCCTGGAGCAGCTCACCGACTCCATCGGCATCGTTCTCAATTCGATCGAAGCGACGATGCAGACCGAAGGCCTGCTCAAACAGTCGCAACAGCTCGCAGGCGAACTGCAGACCCAGCAGCGCGAATTGCAGCAGACCAACGACCAGCTCGAGCAGAAGGCGCAGCAGCTCGCCGAGCGCAACGTCGAGGTCGAGCGCAAGAACCAGGAAATCGAACAGGCGCGGCGCGCGCTCGAGGAGAAGGCGACCGAGCTTTCGCTGACGTCGAAATACAAGTCTGAATTCCTCGCCAACATGTCGCACGAGCTGCGCACGCCGCTCAACAGCATCCTGATTCTCGGCCAGCAGCTCACCGAAAATCCTGATGGCAACCTGTCCGCCAAGCAGGTCGAATTCGCCCGTACCATCCACGGCGCCGGCACCGACCTGCTAAATCTGATCAGCGACATTCTCGACCTGTCGAAGATCGAATCCGGCACGGTCACCGTCGATGCAGAGGAGATCCTGACGTCGAGCCTGCTCGAGACGGTCGGACGCCCGTTCCGCCACGAGGCCGAGAACCGCCAGCTTTCGTTCAGCGTCGAGGTCGACGAGAATCTCGCCCGCAGCATGGTCACCGACTCGAAGCGCCTGCAGCAGGTGCTGAAAAACCTGTTGTCGAACGCGTTCAAGTTCACCGCCGAGGGCGGCGTGAAGCTGACGGTTTCAGCCGCGGTCGGCGGCTGGAGCGCCGAGCACCCGATCCTCAACCAGGCGCCGGCCGTCGTCGCCTTCGAGGTAACCGACACCGGCATCGGGATTCCGCTGGAGAAGCAGAAGCTGATCTTCGAGGCGTTCCAGCAGGCGGACGCCGGCACCAGCCGGAAATACGGCGGCACCGGCCTCGGCCTTGCGATCAGCCGCGAACTGGCGAGCCTGCTCGGCGGCGAAATCCATCTGCGCAGCGCGCCCGGCAAGGGCAGCACCTTCGTGCTTTACCTGCCGCTGAAATATTCGGGCCCGACGATCGCACCTCGCGCGCCCTCCCCGTCGCCCTTCTCTCAAGCGCCGGCGCTGCAGGCCGCAGCCACGCAGGAGCGCGTGATCGAGCAACTGCCGGATGATCGCCTCAGCCTGGATCCGGGAGATACCATTCTCCTCATCGTCGAGGATGATCCGCACTACGCGCGGGTGCTGATTGATCTCGCCCGCGACAAGGGCTTCAAGGTGCTGGTCGCCAACCGCGGCGCCGAGGCGCTCGAGCTCGCCAAGCAGTTCCAGCCCGCAGCGGTTTCGCTGGACGTGTTCCTGCCGGACATGCTGGGCTGGACCGTGCTCAGCCAGCTCAAGCACAATCCGCTGACGCGGCACATTCCGGTGCAGATCATCACGCTGGACGAAGACCGTCAGCACGCGCTGGCGCGCGGCGCGTTTTCCTTCGTCAACAAGCCGACCACGACCGAGGGCGTCAGCGAGGCGTTGTCCCAGATCAAGGAATATGCCAAGCCGCGCCGCAAGCGCCTCTTGATCGTGGAAGACAACGCCGCGGAGCAGATGAGCATTCGGGAACTGCTCGGTCACGACGACATCGAGATCGTCATGTCGGATACCGGCGCCGGCGCTCTTTCAACTCTGCGGAACAGCCCATGCGACTGCGTCGTACTTGACCTGCGGCTGCCCGACATGACCGGCTTCGAGGTGCTCGATAAGATCCGCAACGACGAAACGCTCTCGAACGTTCCGGTGGTCGTGTTCACCGGGCGGGAACTCTCGGCCGAGGAAGACGCGGAACTTCACACCATGGCCCGAAGCATCGTGGTGAAGGGCGTGGAGTCGCCGGAACGCCTGCTCGACGAAACGTCGCTGTTTCTGCACCGTGTGATCACGGAATTGCCGATCGAAAAACAGAGGATGCTGGAGAAGCTGAACAGTTCCGATGAAGATCTCATTGGCAAGACCGCGCTTCTGGTGGACGACGACGCCCGCAACATCTTTGCGCTCTCGAGCGTGCTGGAACGTCGCGGCATGAAGGTGCTGACGGCGACGACGGGCCACGAGGCCATTGCGCTGGTTGAGTCCAATCCGAACATCGCCATCGTGCTGATGGATATCATGATGCCGCAGATGGACGGATATCAGACCATTGGCGTGATCCGGGAAAACCCGTCCTTTGGCCGCCTGCCGATCATTGCACTGACCGCCAAGGCGATGAAAGGCGATCGCGAGAAATGCCTGGAAGCCGGTGCTTCCGACTATCTTGCAAAACCCGTCAATACCGAGCAGTTGCTCCTCGCCATCCGCATGTGGCTACACCGTTGATTGGCAGATGATGGATCAAGAGAAAGTAAATATCCTTCTGGTGGACGATCAGCCCGCGAAGCTGCTCGCCTACGAAGTCATCCTGAAGGAACTCGGCGAGAATTTGATCAAGGCCTCCTCCGGCCGCGAAGCGCTGGAGTTCCTGCTCAAGAACGACGTGGCCATCATCCTCGTCGACGTCTGCATGCCGGAACTGGATGGGTTCGAGCTTGCGGCCATGATCCGCGAGCATCCGCGGTTCCAGAAGATCGCGATGATCTTCATCTCCGCCATACAGGTCAGCGACATCGACCGGCTGCGCGGCTACGAGATGGGCGCTGTCGACTACGTTCCGGTGCCTGTGGTGCCGGAGGTGCTGCGGGCCAAGATCAAGGTGTTTGCCGAACTGTATCGCAAGACCCGTCAGCTCGAACGGCTCAACATCGAGCTCGAAGATCGCGTGCGCGCCCGCACCGCCGAACTGGAGGAATCGCATACAAGGTTGCTGGAGAGCGAGCAGCGCCGCAGCCTCGCGATCGCCGCGGGCAAGATGGGATCGTGGGACTGGGACTGGGTCAATGGCGACTGGATGTGGGACGAGGGTCAATTCCAGATATTCGGCCTCGACCCCAAGACCTTCGTGGTGACGCCAACGAACGTCCAGATGTTCCTGCACCCTGACGATACCGAGGAACTGCGCAAGGCCGTCGCCCAGTTCACAAAGGGCGTCAAATCCTACGAAGCCGAGTTCCGGATCATCCGCCCCGATGGCGAGGTGCGCTGGTGCGTCGGCACGGCGGCCGCCACCCTCGACAAGGCCGGCCACGTCGTGCGCGTCTCGGGCGTCACCGTCGATATCACCGAGCGCAAGCAGGCCGAGGAGCGTCAAAACCTGCTGGCGCGGGAGGTCGACCACCGCGCCAAGAACGCGCTGGCGCTCGCCCAATCCATCGTCCGGCTGACGCGCGGCGAAAACGTGAAGACCTATGTCCGCTCGGTCGAGGGGCGGATCAACGCGCTCGCGCGCGTGCATACCGTGCTTTCCCTGTCGAGCTGGCAGGGCGCCGAAATAAGAAAGCTGATCGACGAGGAGCTCGCGCCCTACTCGACCGGCGACCAGATCGCGCTGTCCGGGCCGGAGGTCCAGCTCGAGCCTGCAACCGCACAGACGGTCGCGCTCGCCCTGCACGAACTCGTCACCAATTCGGCAAAGTATGGCGCGCTGTCGGCGCTGTCGGGCCGACTGTCGGTGAGTTGGGAAGACCAGGCAGGCATGCTCAGGATCGTATGGGTTGAGACCGGCGGGCCTCGGGTCGAGAAGCCCGCGTCGCGCGGGTTCGGGACCCGAAGCGTGATCGCCAGCATCGAATCGCAGCTTGGCGGCCAGGCTGAATTCGACTGGCGCCCCGAGGGGCTGGTTTGCCGCCTGTCGGTGCCGTTGTCGTCCCGCCCGTCCACGCCCGACAAGGTTTCGCGCCTCGAGACCGCAGGCACCAATGGCCTTCGACGCGCGGAGGGGTAGGTCCGGCCGGTTGCCGGGACTGATCCTGCCTGACGGTTGAAGCGTCTCCCGTGGGTGTTATACCCATGGGCGAGCCCAGCCAGACGGACCGCTTCCTTGAAAAACCTTCTCACCGATGTACCCGGCGTTCGTGTCGGCCACGCCGACGACGCGGCGCTGGCCTCCGGCGTCACTGCGATCGTTTTCGATGCGCCCGCCATTGCGTCCATCGACGTGCGCGGCGGCGGCCCTGGCACCCGCGAGGACGCCGCCCTCAAACCGGAAAGCACCGTCGAGGTGATCGACGGCATTGCGCTCTCCGGCGGCTCGGCCCATGGCCTCGATGCCGCTGGCGGCGTGCAGGCCTGGCTGGCGGAACAGGGGCGCGGCTTTCGGGTCCGCGAGGCGGTGGTCCCGATCGTGCCGGGCGCGATCTGCTTCGATCTGCTCAACGGCGGCAACAAGGCATGGGGGCGCTTTCCGCCCTATCGCGATCTCGGCTATGCGGCGGCGCGTGCGGCGAGCGCCGATTTCGCCCTGGGCAGCGTCGGCGCCGGTCTCGGTGCGACCACGGCCAATCTCAAGGGCGGCCTCGGTTCCGCTTCCGCGCAAACCGATGGCGGCGTCACGGTCGGCGCGCTGGCGGTGGTCAATGCGATCGGCAGCGTGACGGTCGGCGACGGACCGTGGTTCTGGGCGGCGCCGTTCGAAATCGGCAACGAATTCGGCGGGCGCGGATTGCCGCCGTCGTTCACGCCCGACATGCTGAGGGCCCGCCTCAAGGGCGGCCCCGCAGCGACAGCATTGGAAAACACCACGCTGGTGGTTGTCGTTACCGATGCGATGCTGACGAAACCGCAGGCCAGGCGGCTCGCGACGATCGCGCAGACCGGAATGGCCCGCGCGATCTATCCCGTGCACGCTCCGCTGGACGGCGACGTGGTGTTTGCCGCCGCGACCGGCAGGAAGCCGGTCGATCCGCTGTTCGGGCTGACCGAACTCGGAATGGTCGCCGCCAATACCGTCGCCCGTGCAGTTGCACGCGGCGTCTATGGTGCGACCGCGCTACCCTTTCTGGGTGCGCTGCCGGCGTGGAGCGATCGTTTCGGCTAGGTCGCAGTCCGAAGGATCATCGCCGGGTCTCGTGTTCAAGCGCTGACCGACAGCGAAGCGGTGGCGGCCGATGAGATCGCCTGGGCCTGTCGCTGGATCATCTGCTCGATGAAA
>DAIMKE010000392.1:5607-6027 GCA_036721875.1 Bradyrhizobium sp.
CTGCCGTCGTCATCGTCACCTTCGATCCGTCCGCATAGGTCAGCGACGTCGTCACCGAACCGTCGCTGTTGGTGACGGAGGCGGTGCTGGCGCCCTGCAGTGCCTGCGAGAAGGGATCGGAACCTGATCCGCCGGCGTCGTTGGCCTCATCGCTGTGACCGTGATGCCCCTTGGGCTTCAGCGCCGACGCCAGCTCCTTGAGGCTCACCGAGCCGTCACCGTCCTTGTCGAGCTTGCCGAACACGCTGTCGGCATTTTCGCGATTGGTGCCGCCGGCGCCGAGCGCCTCTTCGAATTCCGATTTGGTGATCTTGCCGTCACCATCGCCATCGATCTGCGCAAACAGATCCTTCAGCGCGCTGGAGCGACTCTTGGATGCCGTCGTCGCACCCGACGAGGACTGGCTCTGCGCATCGAGCA
>DAIMKE010000393.1:0-6025 GCA_036721875.1 Bradyrhizobium sp.
GGCGCTGCCGAAGACGCCGCTATGGGACCGGCTGGAGCGCGAGGGCCGACTGGTCAATGACGACGATGGCCGCGATTCCAATGTCAAGTTCCTGCTGCCCTACGATCAGGTGGTCAATTCCTGGCGCAAATGCATGGAAGTCGCCTACGAGCCGGAAAGGCTGTTCGCTCGTTACCAGTATCAATGCGACTATACTTATTCGCAGCGGATCAAGGTTCCGGTATCGCCCGAACAGAAGAGCTGGGCCAACATCAAGCGGGCCCTGATCATGCTGCGCAACATCTTCTGGAAAGTCGGCGTGCTCGGCGACTACAAGAAGGTGTTCTGGAAATTCGCGCTTGGCCGGCTCCGTCACGGGGATATCGAGGGCCTGATCGGCTCGGCGATGATCGGGCATCACCTGATCATGTTTGCGCGGGCGGCCTCGGTCGGTCAGCAGAACGCGTCGAACTATTCGATCCGGCTGCGCGAGGCTTCGGTCCCTGCCGAGTAGCCGATCATGAAAACGCCGGCACCGCCGATCCGCTCGCTCGAAGATTTGCGGGAATTGACACCGGCCCGCGTCGGCTTGGGCCGGGCAGGCGCCAGCATGACGACCGACGCGCTGCTTGCCTTTACGCTCGACCATGCGCGTGCCCGCGACGCGGTGCACACCGCCTTCGACATCCAGCGGCTGATGGCTGGACTGGCTGGCCTCGGCCTGCAGGCCAGTCAGGTTTGCAGCCAGGCGAGCGGGAGGAGCAACTATCTGCGCCGTCCCGACCTCGGGCGCATGCTCGATCAGGCTTCTCGCCTTGCGCTGGCGGGGCTCGGCGGTGGTGCGAGCGAGTTGGCCATCGTGATCGGCGATGGCCTGTCGCCGGCGGCGGTCAATCTTCATGCGGTGGAACTGGTGCGCCATCTCGGCCCGCGCCTGACCGAGGCGGGCAGCGGAATCGGCAACGTGGTGATCGCCTCGGGGGCGCGCGTGGCGCTGGGCGATGAGATCGGCGCCGCACTCGGCGCGCGGATGGTGGCGATGCTGATCGGCGAGCGTCCGGGCCTGTCGGCGCCCGACAGCCTCGGGGTCTACCTGACCTTTGCACCGCGCATCGGTCTCACCGACGAGAAGCGCAATTGCGTTTCCAACATTCACGGCGCCGGCCTGAGCTACGATGAAGCCGCCTTCAAGATCGCGTGGCTGGTCTCTGCGGGTTTGAAGCGGCAGGTCACCGGCGTTGCCCTGAAGGATGAAAGCGGGAGTGCATCGTTGCCGCGCATTACTGACACACAGGAGCCATGAGCTGCATTTAAGAGGTGTGGCAATTCAGAGACTTGGCGCGCATTTTCGACATCTTTGAACCGATTTACCCCACCCCCTGCGCTTGCCGGATGCGGTTCGGGCCTGTAAAACGGCGCCGGTTAATTTACCGCGTGATTTCAAGGGCTAGCGCTGATCGGATAGGGCTGGATAAGCCACGTCGCGTACCCCGAACCAAGCTGCATAAAGAGGCAGGCTGCGCCAACAGGCCGACGTGAGAACTGGACAGGGTATGCTCGACAAGAACTCCGAAAGTCAGGTCCACGTCGAAGCCATCGAGGAGCCGCCGCCGCCGGGCAAGAGCATCGCCTTCGGTCTCGAGCGCATGGGGCTGATCGCGGTCAAGGCGCCGATCCTGTCGATGATCATTCTGGCCGTGCTGATCGTGGCCGCGATCTTCGGAATCCAGCGGATCAAGATCGATGACTCGCTGAGCCAGCTGTTCCGTTCCGATTCCAAGGACTACAAGCAGTACGAGGCCGTCACCAAGCGGTTCCCGGCGACCGAGTTCGACGTGCTCGTCGTGGTCGAAGGCAAGACGCTGCTGGCGCGCGAGAATCTCGAGAAGATCCGTGACATGGTCACCGACCTGCAACTGGTCGAGGGCGTACGCGGCCTGGTCTCGCTATTTTCGGCGCGGCAGGCGCCGGAACCCGGCAAGCTGCCGGCGGCGCTGTTCCCGCCCGAACTGCCGGAGGGCGCGGTCTACGACAAGTTTATCGAAACCGTCAAAGCCAACGAGATCATCCGCGGCAAGCTATTGTCCGAGGACGGCACGCTGGCTTTGGTCGTGCTGTCGCTCGAACCGGGCGTCGTTTCCTCGAACGATCTCGGCAAGGTCGTCGGCGAGATGCGGAAGATCATGGCCGACGATCTGTCGGGCAGCGGTCTCAACGCCCAGCTTTCCGGCGTTCCCGTGATGCAGCTGGAAATCCGCAACGCGGTCAAGCGCGACGGGCTGACCTACAACATCCTCGGCATCCTCGCCGGCTGCATCATCGCGATCATCTTCTTTCGCAAGATATCGTTCATGGTGGTTGCGGCCTTTCCCCCGATCATCGCGATCCTGCTCGCGCTCGGCGGCCTCGGCTGGGCCGGTTTCAATCTCAACATGTTCCTGAACGTGATGACGCCGCTCATCATGGTGATCAGCTTTTCGGATTCGATGCAGCTCACCTTCGCGGCGCGCGATCGCCTGATTGCGGGCCAGGACAAGTTTACCGCGTTCACCAACGCCGTGCTGGTGGTGGGCCCGGCCTGCGTGCTGACCCATGGCACCGCCGGGATATCGTTCATCGCCCTGCAATTCTCTGATTCCGAACTGATCCGGAAGTTCGGCGAGGCGGGGCTTGCCGCCACCATTATCGCGCTGGTAGCGGTGCTTATGCTCGTCCCGGTGTTCGGCGTGCTGTTCGTCCGCAACGAGAAGATCTTCGCGGTGAAATTCCAGAGCGCCGATGCCGGTGTGCAGGCGCTGCGTAATTTCTGCTACTGGATCGCGGTCCGCATGGTCGGCCGCCCCGGGCTGTTCAGCCTGCTGGCATTGATCCTGGTGGCCGGGCTCGGCATCATCTACGCCACGCTGGAGCCGCGCTACCGGCTCGCCGATCAGGTGCCGGACAAGCGGCAGGCGGTGGAGGCGTCGAGCCGTCTCGACGCCAAGCTGACCGGCGCCAATCCGATCGACGTGCTGATCGAATTCCCCAAGGGCACTTCGCTCTATGCGCCGGATACGCTGAAGATCATCGCCGAAGTTCACACGATGGTCGAGAAATCGGCGGGCGTCGGCAACGTCTGGTCGCTCGAAACCCTGCGCCGCTGGCTCGCCGAGAAGGCCGGCAGCAGCGACGTCGAGACGCTGAAGCAATACGTCAGCGTGATTCCCGAGCACCTGGTCCGCCGCTTCATCTCGGCCGATCAGGACGCGGTGGTGGTGTCGGGCCGTGTTCCGGATCTGGATTCGAGCGAGATACTTCCCGTGGTCGACAGGCTCGACAAGGCGCTCGACAAGGTACGCGCCGAGCATCCCGGCTTCGAAATCGCGGTCACCGGCCTGTCGGCGATCGCGGCGCGCAACAGCGCCAACATGATCTCGAAACTGAATAATGGTCTCACCATCGAGTTCATCATGGTCGCGGTTTTCATCGGGCTGGCGTTCCGCTCGGTCGTGGTGATGCTGTCCTGCATCCTGCCCGGCATCTTTCCGGTCGTGGCATCCGGTACGGTGCTGTGGCTTCTGGGCGAGGGGCTGCAATTCGCCAGCGTGGTCGCGCTGACGGTGTCGTTCGGCCTCGGCCTGAGCGCCACGATCCACTTCCTCAATCGCCTGCGGCTGGAGAGCAAACCTGGCGTCAGTGCGGAACTGGCGGTCGAGCGCGCCACGGTGTTGGTCGGTCCGGCGCTGATCCTGACCACGGTGGTACTGGCCTGCGGTCTTGTCGTGACGGTCTTCTCCGACCTGCCGTCGCTGCGGTTGTTCGGCTGGCTCAGCGCGTTCTCGATGGTTGCGGCGCTGGTCGCGGATCTCTTCATCCTGCGGCCGACGTCGATGTTCCTGATCAACCTGTCGGAAAAGATTCGCGGCGTGGGCGCCCACGCCAAGCCTGAGAAGTAGGGGCGGCAGAATGGCGGCGCCAGAACCGGCAGGTCTTGCAAAGGTCGCTGACGCTGCCGCCTACCGCGCCGTCGAGCACATCTATCATTCCTACCTGACGGGCCTGATCCTGATGCTGGCCTCGCGTGCCGGCGCGCCGCGCGCGGCCGAGGTGGTGTTTCGCACCTTCCGGCGGCAGCAGCTGGCGCGCTTCCTTCCCGGATTGAAGAAGCTCGGTCTCGACAAGCTTCCGCATGCGGTGGCGTGCGCACAGTATCATTATCTCTCCAACCAGGTCGGCGGCGTGAAGGTCGAGTACGTCTACGAGACCGACCGCAAGGCCTGGGTGCGCTATCCGCCGCCGCGCTGGATCTGGTCGGGCACCGCCATTTGCGGCATCCCGTCGGAAGTATCGCGCGCGATGCTGCGGGGATGGCATGCCAACAACGGCGTCGTGCTCGGAAATCCCCGGCTCGGCTTCGTCTGCACCGGGCAGACCGTCGATGGACAGCCTGGGCTCGAAGGCTACTACAAGGAGTGGGACCACGATCTCGCGCCCGAGGAGCGCCTGCAGTTCTCGCCCGGCGAACGCTGCCCGCCGTTCCAGGCCGATCGCGCGCCGCGCCTGCCTGACACCACGTGGCCGGAGGAACGGCTGCAAAAGGTCCTTCGCAACTACGCGATGGAGTACATCACCTCGATCGTGCCGGAGACCATCTGGGTGCTCGGTCTGGAGGAGGGCGGCCACCTCGCGGGTGCTGCAGCCCGGCTGGTCGGAATGCACTGCTTCGACGAGGTCGCTGCGCTGCTCGGCGGGGTGGAAGCGGGCCCGGCTGGTTTTGCCAAGGTGTTCGCGCGGCTGGCATTGGGACAGGACGACGATGCGGAATTACATCTGGAAGGTTCGCGCGCCAGCGTGCGCCAGACCTCGTGGCGGCTGATGGCGGAACGCGAGGCGCTGTCGCCTGCGGCGTTCGACGCCTGGAACGAACTGTGGGTCGGAGCGGCGCTGGCGCACGATCGCTTCATGCGCGTCGAAGTGACGGAGCGCCGTGATCGCGGCGACGCTCATTGGTGCTGGCATTTCAGCTGAGCGCTTCGAAGCGGACTGCGCAACGCTGGTCGTGACCTGATCCCAAAACGAAAAATGGCAGCGCCGGGGGCGCTGCCATCACACTACCCGAACGGGCAGGGAATCAGGTCATGGCGATCAGGTCATGGCGATCAGGTCTTGGTCATCATGATCTTGACGCCGCGGATCTCGCCCTTGGAGTCGATCTGCACGGACTGCTTGTTGCCGTTGGTCCGCAGATTCAGGTTGGCTGCGAACCCGGAGGCCTCGACGAACACTTCGATCTGGCCGCCGCCGGCGGTACCCTGCAGGTTGCCGAAAATGTTGCGGCTCTTCTCGCTCCAGTTGCCGGAGATGCGGTCACCCTGGCTGGTGACGTCGCTGGACAGATCGAACTTGTAGCTGTCGCTGGCGCAGTGCAGGTTCTGCTTCAGGCCGAGCCCGTTGGAGTTGACCTTGTAGTCGGCCTTGCAGCGGATGTTCTCGGTGGTGCCGTTGGAGAGCGCGACCGTGCCGGAGCCCGCCCAGTTTCCGTCAAAGCCGGCAAACGGGCCCCCCGCCTGGGCGTGGCTCGCAGTGATCGACAACATGAGCGCGGCGCCGACGCCGGCAACAGCGAGTGCCTGACCGAGCAAGCTGGAACCAAACAGTTTCATCGTGAGTTTTCCCATCAAATAGACGTTCTTTCACAAGATCCGTCGCGCCGCATCGAAGATTTAGTGTCCCGGCAGTATCTTAGGTTCAAAAGACAAAATGCCGCGCATTCCAGCGTGGCTCCGCGGAATTCAACCTAACTCCGCGCACTCTATCCGGCAGCATCTAGCTTTGCACAGGCTGATCTGCAACAGTCAATCGTGAAGAGAGCCACCGCGAAAATTGTGCCGAAATCACAGTTAGTTGCCTGAGATCGCGAGTTCGTCGCAAATTTGGCCGCATTTGCCGGTGCTTGTCCTGTGTTCGTTGCTGCATTACGCGGCGCCTGCCATCGAAGAAAATCCGTCCCGCGATGCCGAAACGCAGATCGGGAACAGGATTTCCTGCTGCCGAAGTGAAGGAATAC
>DAIMKE010000394.1:0-6021 GCA_036721875.1 Bradyrhizobium sp.
CACCAATAGCGCGTCGGCATCTTCGCCCGCGGGTATGTCATCCCGATGTAGCCGCACGGCATCGCCTTCGACGCCGGCGAGCAGCCCGCGGAAACGCTTGCGGCCCTGATGCGCGACCGCCATCTCGATCTTCGCGAGATGGCCGGTATAGCGCTCGAAGTCGGAACGGCGAACCAGCGGGCGATCGATGCCCGGCGAGGATATCTCGAGCCGGTAGGCGCGGTCGATCGGATCGGCGACGTCGAGCACCGGCGACAACGCCCGCGAAATTTCTTCGCAATCCTCGATCTGCATGGTGCCGTCGGGCCGCTCGGCCATGATCTGGACGGTGCAGCCGGCCTCGCCGGAGATCTTGATCCGGACCAGGCGGTATCCCATTCCCTGCAACACCGGCGCGGCCACCGCCGATACCCGCGCCGCCGCGCCCGGCTCGATGACGAGACGGGGCTCGGCGAGGAGTTCGGCATCCACGGAAACGGCGGTTGGATCGGTCATGTCCAGGGTCAATAGCGTCTTACTTGCATGGGTTTAGGCCGGGCCTTAACCGGCGATCAGGCCGGTTCCCTGAACCGCGCCTTGACGTCCCTTCTGGGGCTGGGCGCCTTCAGGTAATAAAAAAGAGCGGGTCCCGGGGGGCCCACTCTCAATACGCGATCGTATGAGAACCATAAGTTGCCGCGGATATAGCGGTTTTTCCGCAATCCGACAAGGCCCGCGATCGCGTTAAGGTCGATTTTGCCACGCTTCAAAGCACGGATGGAACCTAACCCTTCATTCACGAACGTTGCCTAGATTTCCCGAAACCCGCCAAAAACGGCCGGTTTTGGATGGGTTTATGATACCGGCGCCTTCGCTGATCCCCGAACTTGACGATATTGTGCGGCGTGGCGACCCCGCGCGCCGTGCCGATGCCGCGCGCCGTATCAGCGAACTTTTTTTGCAAGGGGCGGCGAATTTTCGCTCCGATCACGTCGAACTGTTCGACGGTGTCCTCACCAGCCTCGTCCCGCATGCCGGACCCGAGGCCCGCGCCGATCTCGCCGAGCGGCTGTCCGTGCTGGCGAATGCGCCGCGCGGCCTGGTCGGCCACCTCGCGCTCGAAGACGAAATTGCCATCGCAGGGCCGCTGCTGCGCCGGTCTCCCGTGATCGACGAAGCCATGCTGGTCGAAATCGCCTCCGCCAAAAGCCAGGGTCATCTGCTGGCGATTGCGGAGCGGCCGACGCTCTCGACCGATCTCACCGACGTCATGATCGCCCGCGGCGATCGCGCCGTAGTGCGGAAAACCGCCGGCAATGCCGGCGCCAACTTCTCTTCCGACGGCTATTCGACGCTGATCAAGCGGGCCGGGCAGGATGGCGTGCTGACGATCAGGCTCGGCCAGCGCGAGGATCTTTCGTCCGACCAGTTGAAGGAACTGCTTTCCGGCTCTTTCGATGTGGTTCGCCGCCGCCTGCTCACCGTCGTCACCCCTGAGCGGCAGGCCGGCATCCGGCAGGCGATGAGCGCGATTTCGGGCGGCACGGAACGCGTGGAGCGCCGGGATTTTTCGGCGGCGCAGCGCACGGTGCTGAAGCTGCAGCAGGACGGTGCACTCGGCGAGGGCGCGCTGCTCAACTTCGCCAAGGTGTTCAAATACGAGGAATCGGTTGCCGCGCTTTCGGCGATGAGCGGCGTGAGGGTCGAAACCCTCCATCGCCTGATCAGCGGCGACCGCGACGATCCGATCCTGGTCGCCGGCAAGACCATCGGCCTCGAATGGGCGACCGTGCGGGCGCTGATCATGCTGCGGCTCGGTCCGAACCGCACCGCGGCTCCGGCCGATATTGAAGTCGCGCGGACGAACTACGCGCGCCTGATGCCGTCGACCGCCCAGCGCGTCGTGAACTTCTGGAAGACCCGTCCGTAGGCCCCGCGGCCGCAATCGCAAATTGCTCCCCAAGGCGAAAACGGCGCGCTATCATTCGCGCCGAAGACGCGGCACAGCGTCGATATTTCGGGGAGTGCAGGATGCTGACGGACGTCCAAATTCAATCGCATGCCGACAGGATACGCGATGACGGGTTCACCGTCATCGAAGATGCGGCGAGCGCCGAACTGGTCGAAGGATTGAAGACGGCGCTGGAGCGTATCGAGCGCGAACATCATCTCGGTCCCGCCAAGACCTCGTTCGAAGGCTTCAAGACCGTCCGCATCAACAATCTTCTCACCTATGACGACCTGTTCTGGGAAGTGCCGCTGCACGAGAACGTGCTGCCGGTGGTGGAGCGCGTGCTGGACAGGGAATGTCTGCTGTCGTCGTTCTGCTCGCTGGTGCTTGGTCCCGGCCAGGAGGCGCAGCCGATCCATGAGGACACGCAGCTGATTCCGCTGCCGCGTCCGCACATCCCGATCACCCTCAATGCGATCTGGGCGCTGTCGGATTTCCGCGAGGACAACGGCGCGACGCGGATCGTGCCGGGCAGCCACAAATACGATTCCTCGCCGGAATACGGCAAGGCCTATGACGCCGTGACGGCGACGATGAAGGCCGGCAGCGTGATGCTGTTCGATAGCGCGCTGTGGCACGGCGGCGGCGCCAACGACAGCAACGGCAGGCGTTTTGCGTTTTCCTGTGCCTATTGCTGGGGCTGGATGCGGCAGCAGGAGAATCTGCAGCTCGGCATTCCCCGCGAGACCGCACAGCGTTTTCCGCGGCGGCTGCAGGAGTTATGCGGCTACAGCGTCTACAAGGGACAGTTCGGCCACATCGACAACCACGATCCGATCGAACTGCTGGGTCGCGAGCGAGGCAGGCGCATGGTGTGGGAAGCGACCGACGCGAAGAAGGCGCGGATGGCGGAAGCGAAGCAATGACGGCTCCGTCGTTCCGGGGCGATGCGAAGCATCGAACCCGGAACCTCGAAATGATCAAATCCGCCTAAACCGCAGCGGCCCGAGCACGTTCCCTTACGCCTCCAACTGCTTGCCGATCGGCAGCGCGCGGATGCGCTTGCCGGTCGCAGCGAAGATCGCGTTGATCAGCGCCGGTGCAAACGGCGGCACGCCCGGCTCACCGACGCCGCTTGGTGGCGTGTCGGGACCGGGAGGCACGATGTAGACATTGGTCACGGCGGGCGCCTCGTCGATCCGGATCACCGGGAAGTCGTCGTAATTGCCCTGCTGCACCTTGCCGTCCTTGAAGGTGATCTCGCCGTGCTTGACCAGACTGAGGCCCATGATGGCGGCGCCCTCGATCTGCGACTGGATCCGTTCCGGATTGACGTAGGTTCCGCAATCGATCGCGGTATCGACCCGCGGCACGGTGAGCTTCCCCTTGTCGTCGATGGCGACCTCGACGATCGTCGC
The DNA here is from genome assembly GCA_036721875.1 of Bradyrhizobium sp. GTDB lineage: Bacteria > Pseudomonadota > Alphaproteobacteria > Rhizobiales > Xanthobacteraceae > Bradyrhizobium. Next base: position 3,349 of record DAIMKE010000394.1, read on the forward strand.
GATATAGCTGACGAAGCTGCGATGCGCGGCAATGCCGAGCCCGTGTCCCTTGGGGACGGATCGGCCCCAGCCAGCCTTGTCCGCGACCAGTTCGACCACCTTGCGAAGACGCGCGGTGTCGATCGGGTAGCTGTCATAGGGCTCGCCGTAGTTCCAGAGGTCTTTTACGGAATCCAGTTTGACGATCCTGGGAGAGCCGATCAGTTCGAGCAGCGTGGTCTTTTGATCGCGGTTGGTGGCATGGGCGATCTCGCCGACCATGGACTGCACCGCGAAGGCTCGCGGGATGTTCGAGACGGCACGGAACCAGCCAATGCGGGCGTGTGCGGCGGCTTCCGGATTCTCGCACTGGACGTTGGCGATCTCGAACGGCATGTCGACGAGCCCCATGCCGAGCTCGAACGGCGCCTGGTGTTTCGCCCCAGCCGCAAAGGTTGAGGCGATGGTCGGTGCGACGCTGCGATGCCGCCAGGCCGTCACCTTGCCGCTCTTGTCGAGGCCGGCCTCGATCCGCTCCACCGAGACGGTGTGCAGGAAGCCGTTGCGAACGTCGTCTTCCCGCGTCCATTGCACTTTTACCGGGGCGCCAAGCTCCTTTGAAAGCAGGGCGGCCTCGATGGCGAAATCGCACTTCGACTTGCGTCCGAAGCCGCCGCCGAGGAGCGTGACGTTGACGGTGACATTCCCCTCGGGAATGCCGAGCGTCTTGGCGACGTCTTCGCGCGTCCCGCCCGCGCTTTGCACCGGTCCCCAGATCTCGGCCTTGTCGCCCTTGACGTCGGCGACCGCAACCGGCGGCTCCATGGCCACGTGGGCGAGATGCGGCAGGTAGTATTCGCCGACGATCACCTTGTCGGCGCCCTTCAGGGCGGCCTCGACGTCGCCCTCCTTGCGCACCACCAGGCCGGGCTTGCGCGAAGCTTCCTCGAGCTGGGTCCGGTAGCCGGCAGAGTCATATTTGCCGTTGGGGCCGTCGTCCCAGACGATCTTCAGGGCGTCGCGGCCCTTGATCGCCGCGCCGGTGTTGCGGGCGATCACCGCTACGCCGCCGAGCGGCTGGAATTTCGAAGGCCACGGCCAGCCCTTGACTTCCATTACCTTCTCGACGCCGGAGACCTTCATCGCTGCTGCGCCGTCAAACGACACCACCTTGCCGCCGGTCACCGGCGGCCGGGCGATCACAGCGTATTTCATGCCGGGCAGCCGGATATCGGCGCCGTAACGGGCGGCGCCCACGGTGATGTCGCGCAGGTCCACCATGCTGATCTGGCCCTTGCCCAGATAGCGGAAATTCTTCGGATCTTTCAGCTTGAGGCCTTCGACGCTCGGGACCGGCTCCTTGGCGGCATCGGACGCCAGGTCGCCAAAGCCGATGCGGCGGCTGCTGGCGCTGTGGACGACCTCGTGATTGACCGCCTTCACTTCGGCCGCCGGCACGCCCCAGCGCTTCGCCGCGGCAGCTTCGAGCATCGTGCGGGCCGAAGCGCCGATCTGGCGCATCGGCATCAAATAGTGACGCGTGCTGCGCGATCCGTCGGTGTCCTGGTTGCCGAATTTGGCTTCGTCGCCGTGCGCCTGCTGGACGCGAACCCGCGACCAGTCGGCCTCCATCTCCTCGGCGACGATCATCGGCAGGCTGGTGCGGACGCCGGTCCCCATCTCGGCGCGGTGCGCGACGATGGTGACGATGCCGTCGGGCGCGATCGCGACGAACACGCGCGGGTCCACCACGGTGCCATGCGGCATCTGGTCCGCGCCGGTCTTGTAGGCGGCAAATCCGGGGCGCGACATCACGGGAGCGGCCAGAACGAACCCGCCGGCCAGGCCGAGGCCTTTCAGGATATTGCGGCGCGATACGTTGTCGACCTTGATATGCCGTTCGAAGCCACGGAGTTTTCTCGGATTGGTGCGAATGTTCATGATCAAACCCCCGTCGATGCGAGGTGGACCGCGTTTTCGATGCGCTGGTAGCAGCCGCAGCGGCAGATGTTCCCCGCCATCGCTTCGCGGATCTGGCCGTGATTGGGCTTGGGATTTTCGATCAGCAGTGCTGCGGCCTGCATGATCTGGCCGGCCTGGCAAAACCCGCATTGCGGCACGTTCAACTGACGCCAGGCCTTCTGGACCGCGTGATCTCCGGTCGGATGAAGGCCTTCGATGGTCGTGACCTCGCGGCCGGCGACGTCGGAAACCGAGGTGATGCAGGCGCGAACGGCCTGTTTATCGACGATGACGGTGCACGCGCCGCACAGCGCCTGTCCACAGCCATATTTCGTGCCGATCAGTCCGGCCTCGTCGCGGAGAAACCACAGCAGCGGGAGATCGGGATCGCCGTCCCAGTTACGTTCCTGACCATTGATCTTCAGTTTGACCATGACAATCCTCGCTCTTCGTAAGCTGTTGATGTCGGGGAGCGAGGACCTGTCCCCTCAAGATCAGCGCATGATCCCAGGCAAAACCGGCCTCGCCGAGAAACTGCAGGCTCTAAGTCCCGATATGTGCTTGAAAGTCTGTGTCGCGCCCTGCCTTCCCATTTTGAATTATTCTTATTCAAAAGAGAGGTTCCGGAAAGCTACAGCAAAGCGGGCCGAATAGAATTCACAAAACCTTGTTTGCCGAGGATATCGGTCTCGCACCGCCAGAAGGCGGCGGTTACCCTGACCGCCGAAACCG
>DAIMKE010000395.1:0-6015 GCA_036721875.1 Bradyrhizobium sp.
GTACGAAGTAAGTCGTAAAGCCACTGCGAAGGGAAGGCCGGGATGCTTCCGCCGAACCTGTATGCTCGTGTGCGCGTTCTCTGTGCGCAATTGCACGCGAGACCGCGGGTGCAGCGCGCACCCGGTCTTCCCTGCGCCCTCTATTTTTTCAGAGGGCAACGAAATGCAAAACCTCGGGCGGATCGCGCCGCGAGATCGCGAAGTCATGTTCAGTCCTCATCCCCGCCACCGGGTCGGCCGAATGGCCGCCCGATGACAGGCTCCGGGGGGGGGATCCAGTATTCCAGAGGCCGTTGTGATGGAGTCGAGATGCCGCGGCGTACTGGATCCCCGCCTTCGCGGGGACGACGACCCCGGCTGTGGAGAAGCTGTCGGCAAGCGCACCCATCTTGCAGGACCGCACACCGTTCGACAGCCGCGAACCTGCCGTTAGCCAACCTCGATTGGACGGGAGCCGGGGATAGCGGCAACAGTCTGCGAAGTCCGCAAGACGGCGGTGCAATAATTTTGCAGTGCAGCAAGCGTTGATCTGGCGGCCCCTGCTAACGGGCAATGGCAATTGGTCGGGCTTCTCTGTATTGGTGCGACTGGCATGCAAGCTCGGGGCGATATGGTTAGCGCTCCGCAAGAATGGTGGAGGAAACATGCGCAAGTTGATTTTGGCTGCGGCTTCGATCGCGGCCTTGACCCTGGTCGGCCCGGCGGCGGCACAGTCGCCGATCGTCATCAAGTTCAGCCACGTGGTGGCGCCAAACACGCCGAAGGGGCTCGCGGCCGAAAAATTCAAGGAACTGGCCGAGAAATACACTGAGGGGAAGGTCAAGGTCGAGGTCTATCCGAACTCGCAGCTCTACAAGGACAAGGAAGAGCTGGAAGCGCTGCAGCTTGGTGCGGTGCAGATGCTGGCGCCCTCGAACGCCAAGTTCGGCCCGATCGGCGTCAAGGAAATGGAAGTGTTCGATCTGCCGTACATCCTGCCGGACCTGAAGACGCTTCGCAAAGTCACCGACGGGCCGCTCGGCAAGCGCCTGCTGGGTTTGCTCGATTCCAAGGGCATGACCGGGCTCGCCTACTGGGACAACGGCTTCAAGATGATGAGCGCCAACAAGAAGCTTGTTGCGCCCGCCGACTACAAGGGTCTGAAGTTCCGCATCCAGTCTTCCAAGGTGCTTGAAGCACAGTTCCGTACGCTTGGCGCCATTCCGCAAGTGATGGCGTTCTCCGAAGTCTACCAGGCCTTGCAGACGGGCGTCGTCGACGGCCAGGAAAATACCTGGTCCAACATCTACACCCAGAAAATGCACGAGGTGCAGAAGTACATCACGGTCACCAACCACGGCTACATCGGCTACATCGTGGTCGTGAACAAGAAATTCTGGGATGGAATTCCTGCCGATATCAAGCCGCAGCTCGACAAGGCCATGAAGGAGGCCACCGCCTTTGGCAACGGCCAGTCGCAGAAGGAAAACGACGACGCGCTGGCGGAGATCAAGAAGACCGGCAAGAGCGAGATCATCACGCTGACGCCCGAGCAGGACGCGGCGATGCGCAAGGCGCTCGAACCGGTCTACCAGGATGTGGCAAAGCGCGTCGGCCAGCCGCTGATCGACGAATTCCTCAAGGAGACGAGGGGCGCGACCAACTAGGACTGACGTTGAAGGGCTTCTGTGCTTTGGCGCGGAAGCCCTTTTACCGTCCGGATTGTGCTATCCATGGTGCGGGGCCTGCGACCGTAAGGGGCGCGGGGAAGGGCGCGAGGCTGGTCCGCAACGACGCGACCGCCTTCCAGGGGGAAATTGATGCTGCTTCGTATCCTCGATCGGCTTGAGGAAATATTGATCGCGACGCTGATGGGGCTCGCGACCTTCATCATTTTTCTGGCCGTGATGCACCGCTATCTGATCGGCATTCCGTTCCTGTATCCGATCCTGTTCCCGATCAACCTGTCCTGGGCGCAGGAGCTGTGCATCTACATGTTCGTGTGGGTGGCCAAGTTCGGTGCGGCCTATGGCGTGCGCACCGGCATCCATGTCGGCGTCGACCTGGTGGTGAACCAGCTCAGGCCGCCCTGGCGCAACGCCGTGGTGCTGTTCGGATTGCTGTGCGGCGCGTTCTTCACCGCCGTGATCGGCACCATGGGCGCGAAGTTCGTCTGGGGCCTGATGCACACCGACCAGGTCTCGCCGGATCTCGAAATTCCGAGCTGGTTCGTCTACCTCTGCATTCCGCTCGGTTCCTATCTGATGTGCTTCCGCTTCCTGCAGGTGGCTTACAACTACTTCTATACGGGCGAACTGCCGCACCACGACCACGCCCATGTCGAAGGCGTCGAGATTGAAGAGCCGGGTGTCGGCGCTGCGGAGGTCACCCGATGACCGCCCTGATTATTTTCACCCTGCTGATCGCGCTGATGCTGACGGGCATGCCGATCTCGATCGCGCTCGGCATGACGGTCCTGACCGTCATCTTCACCATGACCAACGTCCCGACCGAGTCGGTGGCGCTGAAGCTGTTCACGGGCATCGACAATTTCGAGATCATGGCGATCCCGTTCTTCATCTTGGCCGGCAATTTCCTGACCCATGGCGGCGTCGCCCGCCGCATGATCAATTTTGCGACCTCGATGGTCGGACACTGGTACGGCGGCCTTGGGCTTGCCGGGGTGATGGCGTGTGCGCTGTTTGCCGCGGTGTCCGGTTCATCGCCGGCGACCGTGATCGCGATCGGCGCGATCATGATGCCGGCGATGGTCAAGCAGGGTTTCCCGAAACGCTTCGGCGCCGGCGTCATTACGACCTCGGGCGCGCTCGGCATCCTGATCCCGCCATCGATCGTGATGGTGATCTATTGCGTGGCGACCGGCGGCAGCATTGCGCTCGATCCGGCTGGTCAGCGCGTTTCGTCGGCCTCCGTCGGCCAGATGTTCATGGCGGGCGTCATCCCGGGGCTGATGCTGGCAACGCTGCTCGGCGTAACGACGTTTTATCGTGCGTACAAGTTCGATTATCCGCGGCTGCCGCGGGCAAGCTGGTCGGAGCGTTTCATCGCGTTCCGCAAGTGCATGTGGGGCCTGCTGCTGATCCTGATCGTGCTTGGCGGAATCTATGCGGGCTTTTTTACGCCGACGGAAGCCGCCGCCATCAGCGCCGTCTACGCCTTCGTCATTGCGGTGTTCGTCTATCGTGACATGTCGCTCAGGGATGTGCCGAGGGTGCTGCTCGCCTCCGCCAACATGAGCGCCATGATCCTTTACATCATCACCAACGCGGTGCTGTTCTCGTTCCTGATGGCGAACGAGAACATTCCGCAGCAGATCGCGGCATGGATCAGTTCGGTCGGTGTCGACTGGATCATCTTCCTCCTGATCGTCAACGTGTTGCTGCTGATCGCGGGCAACGTGATGGAGCCGACCTCTATCGTGCTGATCATGGCGCCGATCCTGTTTCCGGTCGCGGTCAAGCTCGGCATCCATCCGGTGCATCTCGGCATCCTGATGGTCGTCAACATGGAGGTCGGCATGTGCCATCCGCCGGTCGGGCTCAACCTCTACGTGGCGTCCGGCATCGCCAAGATGGGCATCACCGAATTGACGATCGCGGTATGGCCGTGGCTGCTGACCATGCTGATGTTCCTCGGCGTCGTCACCTATGTGCCGGAGATCTCGCTATGGCTGCCGCGCGTGCTCGGCATGCTCTGACGGCAGCGCCTTGCGTTGGATCAAATTGGCCGAGATTACATCTTGGTAAGGGAGCGTTCCCTTTCCAATCCGTAAGTTGAAGACCGGCAGGGCGGGGCCCATCTTCAGGCAACCTTTTCACAGGAGGTCTGCATGAGGAAATTCGCCATCGCCGCGGTCGCGGTACTCGCCATCGCCGGTTCGACCGCCGTCTATGCCCAGCATCGTCACTGGGGCTACGGCCATTCGCGGATGAATCCGGAAGATCGGGCGGCCTTTGCCGACGCGCGGATTGCCGCCGTCCATGCCGGCCTCAAGCTGAACGCCGAGCAGGAAAAGCTGTGGCCGCCGGTCGAGACCGCGGTCAGGGAACTCGCCAAGCTGCGGATCGATCGCGCCAATGCGCGGATGAATGCCTCGCGTGACGATTCCAGCCAGAAGCCGGACGATCCGGTGACGCGGTTGCGCGACCACGCTGACAACATGGCGACCATGGCAGCCGCGATGAAGAAGATCGCCGATGCGGCCGACCCGCTCTACAAGACGCTGGACGACGGCCAGAAGCGCCGGCTTTCCGTCCTGACCCGTATGGACCGCTGGTCCGGCGGCCGGGGAGGCTGGCGGCACCACGAGCATGGGATGGGAATGGGCATGGGCCGGATGGGGATGGATCGCGATTTCGACCGCGATCACGATCGCCGCGGCCACGATCGGAACCGGTATGACCGGGACGATGGGCCGGACCGGGGCGGGCCCGAGCGGCTCTGATCGCCGCCCGATCCGGGACCGGCGCAAGTATCGGGCAGAAGCCGCTGGAATCCAGCGGCTTTTTGCCATTTCGGGGCACCGCCAAAGCCCGGGAAAACTTGCACCCATTTGCTGGACATCCCGGGGTCGCTTTGCTAAACGACGCGCTCTCGCGAAGGCCTTCTCCGGACCCAAGCATCCGGGCGCATAGCTCAGTTGGTAGAGCAGCTGACTCTTAATCAGCGGGTCCCAGGTTCGAGCCCTGGTGCGCCCACCATCGCGAAATTTACCTTCCGGTCCGCGCTACGACGACTTTATCGACGCCTATCTCGACCCGACCAAGGCCTCGGTGAGGCTGGACTATTTCATTCCGCTGATCTTGTTCATGAACCAGATCACGGGTGATCCGTATTGGTCAGTGGAGGCGGCGCTTGCCGGGACCGGGATGCGCGACCCTCGCTTCGCAGACTATCGCAAAATCTTCATCAGTGCCGTTCTGTCGCGCGAGCTCCGCTTCGCCGGCCGCGGCCAGCTTGATGGCCTGGGCGACAAAGGGCTCGGCTACGAGCGCGGCTACAAGGCGATAGCAACCCTGTTCCCGGGCGCCGAGCAGAAGGGCAATACCGGCTGGGATGGCGACATCATCATGAACCAGTCGATGATCCGCACCTACCTTAGTGGTGACCTCGACATCGTCGTGCCAGGCGGCAAGCTGCAGGTCAGCGCGTTGTCGTCAAACGCTACCGGCGACAAGAACGGCGTTCTGACCATCAACGGCGGCGAGATCCGCATCACCACCGGCTTGGGCACCATCATCAACACGTCGAGGATCCTGACCGCGCGCGGAGGCGACATCACCATCTGGTCGACCTTCGGCGATATCGACGCCGGCAAGGGCCGCAAGTCGGCGCTATCCAACCCGGCCCGCACCTATAAGCTGACAGCCGACGGCGGCATCCTCTATGAGGTCAATCCGAGCTTTATCGGCAGCGGCATCTCCACCCAGAAGGGCACTCTCGACGCCAGGGAGGCCGATGTCGATCTCTATGCGCCGAACGGTATCATCAACGCCGGCGATGCAGGCATCAGCGTGAGCGGCAACATCTATCTCGGCGCACTGGAAATCCGCGGCGCCGACAACATCCAGGCCGCGGGCGAGATCAAGGGCCTGCCCAAAGCCACGACTTCGGTCACACTGACCGTCGAGACCAAGGACAAGGCGGCATCCGATGCGCTGAAGGATGCGACTCAGGTCGCGCCACAGGAGCGTCCGTCGGTCATCATCGTCGAGGTGCTGGGTTATGGCGGCGGCGCAGGCGTCGAGGAGGAGGACCGAAGGCGCGAACAGCGTGGCGACAATGAAGCCCCTGCCTATAATCCTGTCGGCGCAGTCCGCATCGTCGGTGTCGGGGCTTTAACCGAGGAAGAGAAGCAGGCGCTGCGCGAGAGCGAAAGGAAGCAGATTGCCCCATCGGAATGATCCGTGCCGGGAGGGTGCCGGCATCGTGCTTTTGAGCTGAGAGGCAAGAACTTCGGGTGGTTAGTCTAGCGCACGATTGAGAAAGCGGGGCGGCCGGCTACTTTGCATGGGG
>DAIMKE010000396.1:0-5999 GCA_036721875.1 Bradyrhizobium sp.
TTCCTCGGCTCGGATGATGAAACCGACAACATCCCGGTAGACCGTCGCCTTTCCCATATGAGCCGCCAACTCGAGGAGCTCGATCGCGGCCTTAGAATCGTAAATGAGACCGTCGCTCTTCAGGCGCGCTTCCATCTCGCCGTGACACCGATGCTTCCTGCGGCGGACCAACGCGCTGCCTGCGTGCTTGGGTCTGAGCGTTTCGACGAATTTGCCGCGCAGGTCTGGCGACGCGTTCGGTTGGGAACATCGCTCATGCAGGAGACGATGAATCGGCTCAGCACACCGAAACAAGAGGCTCATTCTAATGGCCCGCGCCACGAAACGCAGAAGACATGCTCCTCGACTCTTGAGCCAGATCCCCGCACGTCAAACCCGGTTGGCATCGAAGTAGAGCACCCCACTGCCGTCCGGGAGGGCGGCAGCCTGTTCAACTTTCCAGGGAAGGCAGGACTGCCTCTGCACTAGGACGGTTGCGAAGCAGGAAATTGCTCACGAAAAATCTATCGAACGACCACCGGAGACTCCACGGTCCAACCACGCGAATCGACGCGGGCGTCTCGGTGGCTTGACAGAAAACTGGCGCTTGATTCTGCGGGTATTCCTGCCGTTCGTTGCCGCCTACTATCTCTCATTTCTGTTCCGGACCATCAATGCGACGGTCGCCGGTTCCTTGACCGCGGAATTTGGCCTCAACGCTGGCGATCTTGGTCTGCTGACGTCTGTTTACTACCTGACTTTCGCAGCTGCCCAGATTCCGATCGGCATCTTGTTGGATCGATATGGTCCAGGGTTGATCCAAAGTGTCGTGATGGTTGCCGCAGCTCTGGGCGCGGCGCTATTTGCCGTCTCGGACAATTTTTGGCTGCTCCTCGGCGGCCGGGCGTTGATCGGCCTTGGTGTCGCCGCGTCATTGACGGCAGGCTTGAAAGCCCTCGTCCTCTGGTTTCCCAGCGAACGTGTCCCACTGCTCAACGGCCTGATGATTATGTTTGGAGCCTTGGGCGCAGTGATGGCAACTTTGCCGGCGGAATTCTTGTTGGTCTCAGTGGGCTGGCGAGCATTGTTTGATCTGCTCGCGATTGTCTCGGCCGGATGCGCTTTTATCGTCTATCTTGTCGTCCCAAAGGTGCCGGCAGCTATGTCGGTGGTAGGCGGACCAACCGCTAATGGTTTAAAGACGGTTTATACCGACCCACGCTTCTGGCGCCTGGCTCCGCTTTCGGCCACCTGTATCGGGACGGCATGGGCGTTGCAGGGACTGTGGGCGGCGCCATGGCTCAGCGATGTCGAGGGCCTCGATCGGTGGGGACTGCTCTGGCATTTGCTCATCATGGCAATCGCATTGAGTTTGGGCGGGCTTCTGTGGGGCGTTGCGGTCGATCCGGCGCGTCGACGGGGTGTCGGGCCGCGGGCGCTGTTGGGCATTGTCGCCACGCTGTTCATCGCAGCTCAGTTGGCATTGATTCTGCGGTTGCCGCTCCCGTCGTATGTCCCGTGGATCGTCGTGGCGGCAGTCGGCGCTGCAACTGTTCTCAGTTACGCTATGCTAGCCGAGTGCTTCCCGAAGGAGCTGGCGGGTAGGGCCAATGCAGCGCTGAACCTCTTTCACATCGGTGGCGCGTTTGTCGTGCAATATATGACGGGGTTAGTGGTTCAGCTCTGGGCTCCCATAGATGGGCACTATCCTGAAGTTGCTTACCAAGCGGCGTTTGCTTTCAACGTAGGGCTTCAAATCGCGGCTGGAATTTGGTTCGCGCTAACTGACGCGGCGACGCGACCCAACAACGGGAACGGATTTGGTGCATCTACCCTCAAGCCGCTGTAGGCATTCGAACTCGGGCGTCGGCAGCTATTCTGAAGGATCGCGAGAGCAAGCGCTAAGAGAAGGGCCGTCGCCTATCAATTCGAGTCACATTAAACCTATCAGTTGTTTCAATATGGCCAGCTAGGAATGGGCGGCAATGCTAGGACCGATGCGCGTCGGACATGGCGGGATGAGCAAAGCAGATTGCTCCTATTTGGCCGTCGATGTCGCCTTCTGAGGGGTAAAGCGGACTACCGATTTGCGCACCTGGACTTCCGAATCTGACCACAACAGACATCCGGAATGTAAACCTGAGTGGGGTGACATATTGATTCAGGTCAATTCATTCTCACGATTGAAGTGCTTGATCTTGCCCAGGCCCAAAATTCGTCATCTCGGCACAAACGGGCACAGCCGGTTTGGAGGCAAGATGCTGATCCATTTTTCAACCTTGGTACTCGCTTCGCAATTATTGATAACCGTTGCGGACCATGTTCCTCAATTTAACATTGAGCGGGGCTGCCGAGCGGACAATACGAATACATCTGGCCTTAGCGTTGGAATGGATGTATCGACGAAAAGTTGCATTAATGATGAGCAAGCAGCTCGGGATCAGCTTCAAGCGCAGTGGTCGCAGTTTGCTCCCACTGATCGAGCTATGTGTACTGCGAACGAGACTGATGTTCCCGGAGCGCCGCCCAGTTACGTTGACTTATTGACATGCCTTCAAGGCCAACAGCTTGCAAAAAAGATGAAGGACTGATCTGCGGCGAGCAAAATTTCGCAGAGTCTGGCGTGTCAAAACCTGGGATTGTCTGATCTGGTTAAGTAGTGCGATGGGTTGAACCGGTAAGCGTAGCCTTGTGGGATAGATATGCCGGCGAGCGCGTTTTGGCATTTCACCGACCCGGACGAGTTCACCGCGCGAGTGCGCGCTACGAGCATGGAACTGGCGATCACCCGGCCAGGACGTTTCGTTGCAAAGGCGATCCGTATCGATCTGCATCGCATGTGGTTACAGCGATTCTCTGATAGTCTGCCGCGCGTGGCGCACTTCAACCACGGTCCTGGTCGCGCTATCGTTTCTTTCCGGACGCAGGCCGGCCCAGACATACTATGGGATGGCAAGATCGAACCGGCCGGGTTGGCACGGCACCCTGAGTGTTACACCTTTTTTCACCGCTCAAGTGGCCCGACGCACCTGGGATCCATTTCGCTGCCAATCGAGGACATGGCGGTTGTTGGAGAGGCCTTTGGCGGATGCGACTTCGCGCCGCCGAAAGAACTGACGTTTATCGCCCCGAGAGCCGCCGCGCTGACGAAGCTTCTCGATCTCCACGCGGCGGCCGGCCTTTTGGCGGAGAATGCCCCCGAGATTATCGCTTGCCCCGAAGCGGCACGAGGCCTTGAGCAGTCGCTGATCACCAGTCTGGCTGATTGCCTTGCGATGCCGGACGAAGGTTCATTGCAAGTCTCGAGCAGTCACCACGGCAGGATCATGAGACGGTTCTATGCGATACTCGAAGCCAATTCGGACCGCGTCATGCATGCCCCGGAGATGTGCAAGGCGGTCGGTGTCTCGAACCGCACGCTCACCACCTGTTGCCAAGAAGCCTTGGGAATGGCTCCGCATCGCTACCTGCGGCTACGGCAGTTACATCTCGCCCATCGTGCGCTGGGGTCGGCCGATCCGGCGAAGACCACAGTTACCCGGATCGCCACCGAGTTCGGCTTTTGGGATCTCGGACGTTTCGCCGTGGCGTACCGAGAAGTATTCGGTGAGCGGCCTTCCGCGACCCTCGCCCGGCCGGGCGGTCCCATAGCGATCCTATGCCCATGAATAAATAGCGTTCGGCCTCTTCAGAATTTACGTAGGCGACCGACGGCCGCAGCGCCAATGTCCCCTGACATCTTTAATCAGAAACAATCCGGCGCGGGGGCATGGAACATTTCCGGCAGCGGCACGCATAGTTACTCTGACCCCTGCGACTACCAGGCAAGCTTTCGCGACGTCTTCGCCGAGTTCACTCTCAGTTGTCGGGGTGGATTTGGCGCCAGCCAGCATCGCACGACCCTCAACCACTTCCGACTGTTGCAGGCGCAGGAATCGTTGGCGCGTGTCGCCTATGTCACGCTGCCGAATGACGCGGTATTTCTCTCGTTCTCGTTGGACCCAGCACTGCCTCTTATCTGCCGTGGGTTGAGACTTGAGCCAGGCGAGATATGGCTGCATAGCCTCGGTGAACGCCTGCATCAGCGCACACTCGGCCCGAGTTGCTGGGGCCTGATCTGGCTGTCGACAACCTCACTCGCTGCCTTCAGCAAGGCAATGGCCGGCCGCGTGTTGGCAGCGCCTGATCGTGGCAAGATCCTGCGACCGTCCGATCAGGATCGAAAGCATTTACTGCATGTACATTCCGGGGCCTCGCGACTGGCGAGGATCAAGCCACGAACGCTCGCCCACCCAGAGGTCATGCGGGCCATGGAGCAGGAGTTGGTCGGCGTTCTGATTTCCTGTCTGACGAACAGCGAAGAGCGGGCCGAGACGCTCGCTGTGCGCCGGGCCGGCGACATCATGGTTTGCTTCGAAGGAATGCTGGCGAACTCGCCTCTCGAACGGTGGAGTGTGGCAGAGCTGCGTGCTTCGGCCGGTGTTTCGGAAAGAGCCTTTCGAGGTTACTGCGCCACGTTTCTCGGCACCACCCCGTATCAATATATGCGCCTCCGCCGGTTGATGCTGGTGCGCGCTGCTATCCTGCGCACCGATGGCAGCGCGAGGATCGGTGATCTCGCGCGCGCCGGCGGCTTTACTGAGCCGGGCCATTTCGCGACACTTTACCGGATCACCTACGGCGAGACGCCCTCCGCCACCCGGCGTCGATCCGCCGACGGATGAAAAAAGACCCCTCCTTCAGAATTTACGTAGCGCGGCGTCGGTCGCTTTTCCATGCTGAGATAGTAGGGAGAACTGGGCAATGCCGCCTCCCTCGAACAAATTCACGCCACCGCGCCGCGTATCGGCGCGACGCGTCCTTGGGCGATATCTGCCGGCCCACCTCAGGCAGTTAGCTTAGGAATACTCCATGAGCTATAGCAGAAGCACTTGGCTCGGTCTCTTGGCATCGCTGGCCGCCGTTACAGTGGCGGCTACACCGGCAGCCGCGCAGAAGAAACCCAACGTCGTCATGCTAATGAGCGACGATGTCGGTTGGGGCGACTACGGTGTTTACTTCGGTGGTGCGGCCCTTGGCCATCCCACGCCGAACATCGATCGCCTCGCCAAGGAGGGAGCGACGTTCACAAGCTGGTACGGCCAGGCCAGTTGCACCGCGGGTCGCGCCTCGTTCATGACTGGGCGCATCCCGGTTCGCACCGCGCTGTCAGTTGTGGTCGTTCCCGGCGACCCGAACGGGTTGGACTCGGACACGCCGACTATCGCCGAGTTCTACAAGAAGAACGGCTACCAAACCTACTTCTCCGGCAAATGGCATCTTGGTGACGTGGAGAAGTTTTACCCGATCAATCACGGCTTCGATGAGATGAAGCAGTTCGCCGCCTACTACCCGGGTGTCTATGGCTATGAAGACACGTCACCCAGTGCACACCCATGGTTCCCGAAATACAACAAGGAATACTGGGACATGTATCAGAAAGTGGTGAACCGGTATGAATGGGAAGGCACGGCGGGCAAGCCGGCAATGAAAGGCAACAACGGAGCGGTCATCACACTGGAGAACCTTGCCGATTTCGATGTGCGTCAGACGGATTCGGCGGTCGCCTACATCAAGCAGCACGCGCAGGATGCCAAGCCGTTCTTCATGAGCGTGAACTTCATGGGCATGCATCAGCCGACCAGCCCGAACAAGGCGTTCCAAGGCAAGTCGCGCCTCGGCAACTACTCCGACAAAATGCTGGAAATGGACGCCAATATCGGGCGGATCATGGACGCCATCCGGGCCGAGGCACCCGACACCATCGTCATCCACACCGCTGACAACGGCGCCTGGCAGGACGCCTGGCCCGATGCCGGCACTAACCCCTTCCGCGGCGAGAAAGGCACCGGCTTCGAAGGCGCCTTCCGGGTGCCGGGCATCATGTGGGCACCGGGCAAGATTCCGGCGGGGCAGATGCTCACCGAATTGATGTCGCATATGGACGTGTGGCCCACGACTGCCGCGATGGTCGGACTCAC
>DAIMKE010000397.1:0-5992 GCA_036721875.1 Bradyrhizobium sp.
GGGTGGGACCGCGCCGCGGCGGCGGCTTCGGCTGCTGCCTGCTTCTTGGCGGCAGCAATCTGGTTCGCGGTGAACTGACGTGCCACGAAGGGGCCGAGTACCAGTGCTGCCAGCGCAACGACAAGCGCAAGGCCTGGCGATATGTTGGATATGTTCTGCCGGTCCTCATCAACGTTTTTCTTTACGTCTTCGATGTCCTTTTTCATCGCGTCAACGCGTTGCGTCACGGCTTCGGAGCGAGCGGTGCTGACCTTTAGCGCATCGTCCACCTGCGCTAGAAGCTTGGCTTGGGAGGCCGCGATCTCCTGCCGAAGCGCTTGCGCCGCCTTGTCGCTGGTCTCTTTGGCGTCCTGCAGGAATTTTACCTGGTCGGAGCGCAGCGCGTCGATCTGGTCGACCATGCTCTGCGCGTTTTTATCGCTGCTCGACTTGGAGTCCTGCAGGTCTGAGCGCAGCGCGGCGGTCTGGGCAATCTTGTCGCTGTTTGCCTTGGCATCCTCGGACAGCCGCTTTAGTTCGGCGCGAACGCTGTCGATGGTTTTGGCAAGCTCCTGCACCCGATCTTGCTCGGCCTTTTCAACGTCGGCGAGCTTCTGGGACAGTTCCGCGCGCGGGCCAGCTAGTTCGGTGGGCGCATCGGGCGGTGGGGATGTGACGGAAAAGTAGAAAAGGCCAAAGATGAGGAGCGTAAGTGCTGGCAACGCAAACTTGGTCACGGCGAAGTCCTCCCGTCAGGCAAGCATTTCTTCTCCTTGCAGCCAAAGTTGAGGCAGTCGCATCAACTTCGGCATTTTCGTCTTGTAATGATATCTTGACATCATGCAGCATTGACGTCAAATCGCAAAGCTAGTGCCCCAAATCAGAGATGAGCAAGTCGATATCGCTATAGTTTGGCGGTATCGCACCTACATTTGCGCGCACCTCCAGCAGCGCACGGCGGATCCAGGTCTTTATGGTGTTGACCGGCACGCCATACTGTTTGGAAAGCCGGTGTCGGCTTTCTCCGTGGATGTAAGCTGCAATGACCAGTTGGCGTCGCATTGGCTCCAGGGACTGCAGGGCGAAACAAACGCTACGCTGCAGCCTGATAGTCTCGCTTTCATTTTCCCGGATTTCGATGGTTTCGAGCGCCGTGGGGCTGTCGGCGGGGAAATCCAGCATGACCGAATGATCGGAATAGATTTCCCGCGTCGGTTTTCGAGCAACGTCGATCGCAAGATTTCTGGCGATTGTTATCATCCACATCATGGGAGAGCTCAGTGATGAGCGGTATTCAGCCGCGTTCAGCCAGATGCGAACATAGGCTTCCTGAAGGATTTCTTCCGCGAGGTACCTGCGCTTGACGATGAGCAGCACCGTAGAAAACAGCTTGCGCTTGGTGGCGGCGTGCAGTTTTTCGAACGCCGCTTCGTCCTTCCGGGACATCCGCAGCAGGAGCAGTTCGAGCTTGTTTGAATCGGAATGCGCCTCAAGCACCGCCCATTCGCCCTTGCGTTGTCGCTCCGAAGGCTGACCAGCGAAATTGTGGCCAAGTCTGACTAGGCTGTCTGAGGCCGCGAAATATGTCAATAAAAGTTTACATATAGAGATTATGACACTCGGTTCGGCCCGAATGCGTTTCGAATTAATGTGTTATACGTCAATTGGTTAGATAGATCGCCGATGTCACGGCTTACCTCGGTAAGCCACACTTAGGAACAAACGCAGCCAGTCCAGATTGTCATGTGACTCGTACAACTGGAGGCTCCGATGCAAGGTGATAACCCGATTAGCTGGCTGATGTTTTTCACGCTGGCGGCGACGACGTTGATCATAGCCGGCTCATTCATCTACTTCCTTCGATCTCGCACCAATCGGGAAATCGCGGCGGAAGCCCTCGAAGGCAACGGCTCACGCGTAGGTGCAACGCCGAACGGAGCAGGCGCCGAGCTGATCGGCTTCGCAGCTATTGCTCTTGCCGTGATGGGCCTGCTGACAGCGGGCTATGCCAGCAAGTCACGTGTTGAGACGGCCGCGGTAACCACGCCTGTTGGTCAGACCACCGGCATGTCGCAAGGCATGGCGCAGCCGGCCGGTTCGGCCGATCAGCCAAAGATCTACCAGCCAGCGAAACCCGCGCCTGATACGCGCTCGGCACCCACGTCATCCGATACCGGTGTCGGCAGTGAAAACGGCTCCACCGGACAGCCGAAATAAGCGTTCCGACATCTCGATCGGGAGCCGCCGCTCAGCTCCCGATCATTTTGTTCGAACTAGGCTTTTATGCTCTCTCGTTCGCGGCCTTCAGTGCCTCCATCGCAGCAAATTTTGCAACGATGCTGTCGCGTCGGAAAGTTAGCAATCACTGATATTATCCTCGCTCAGGTTAGCGTCATCATATTCGAGACGTTTCGCTTCCCGCCGTCGATCAGGCCAGGCTGTTGTTCCGGAGAGCAGTCCAGCTCGCTACGGCCGTTCGTCCGTTCCGATTTCAATGCCGTAGGGCTTCACCAAAGCCCACACATGCGCGGGCACCATGTTCTTCACGCGCTGCGGATATTGCCGGCGCAGGTGCAGCACGGTTTCGATGGCTTTCATCTCGACGCGGGCACGCGCGAATTCAAGGCCGCGTGGACCGATCTTGGGCATCAGCCAGCCGACGATCGGCCGCAGCCAGTTCGGCATGCTGCGCAGCGGGAGTCCGCCGGCTGCCAGTTCGACGTTCTTCAGAAAGCCTTTGACTGGTCCGACGCGTTTGCCGGCGCTTTCCGGTTCGGAAATCCTGACTTCTTCTCCGAGCAGGCCCAGCAATTCCTCGCCGCGCTGGTTACGAACCAGCAGCCACTGTTCCCCCTGGCCGCCCATGTAACCGACCGTAATATCCGCGAGCACGTTGGTGTAATCGACGCAGGTGCGGCACGTCATCGGAAAGAAATCCGGCGGCAATTTGGAAATCGGCAGTTGCAGAAATGGTATTTCCTTGACTCGGCCGTCGCTGAATCGGAGCTCGACATGATAATCCGCACGAAACTCGAGATAGGTGATGGTGTCGGGTTGATCCGACAGGAGATTGAGGAAGGTATGAAAGCTTTCGGTCGTGGTATTGTCGGAACAGGGCGTGCCCACGACGTAGATCTTCTCGAAGCCAAGCCTGGCCTCTAGTGACCGAAGCGCATAGACCTGACAGGGGATGCCGATCACCGCGATGCGTTTAAAGCCGCGCGCTCGCGCCGGCTCCAGCAGCGCCAGCAACGGCGCGTATCCCATCCGCATGCCGCGGCATTGCGACATGCCGTCTGCCGAGGTTACCAGCACCGGCACAGGCTTCCATTTGTCTTCGGGGTCCGGCGCCATCGTCAGCACCGCGTCGACGGCGCCGCTTTCGAGCAGGCGTTCACCGATGCGGGTTACGATCCCGGTCCATTGTGCACCTTCGCGCGGAGGCGCAAGCGAAGCGCGGACCATGCGACGGAACGGGCCGAAGAAGATTTCGTCGGTTCGCCGCGGATCCCGGGTGCGGCCATGCACGCGCGCTTCAAGCGCGGGATAGTTGGGCTTGATGAATTGGCACGCCTGACCGCATTGCTTGGGATCGCTTGAGCGCGACACGCCGCAATCGGTGCAGAGATCGCGCGGCACTGCGGCGCGGACTGCAGGCGCCCACACTACAGAGGAGGGATCGCTACGATCTACCATCCACGCGTTCCAGCGCCGCCCTTGAATGGCCCAACGATGCGCGAGGTGATCCAGCCCCCGTAGAAGTCGCCTGCCTGCGGTTGCACGCGTTCGTCATCCACCCAGCACTGATCGACGCGGGAAGCATAGAACGCCAGATAGCCCGCTATGTCGGAAAATGCCGCAGAAGGCGTCGGGTAGCTCCACGCCGCATTCTCGGCCACCCGGCCGTCGACGTTAAGCGACCAGTATCTCGCGTGCCCCTTGAACTCGCACCACGAACTGCCGGGCGCGCCTTGTAGATATTGCTGCGCAATATCGTCGGGCGGAATGTAGTAGACCGGCGGATGGCTGGTCTCCAGGACACGATAGCCGGACGTCGTGTCGGCAATCGTTTGATCATCAAAGATCACGCGCAGGCGCGCGCCGACTCTCTCCAGTCGCGGCGGACGCGGATAATCCCAGACCGATTCCTGTCCGGCCGATGGTTCCGTGCGTTTGGGCCACTCCATCATCTTCGAAAGCTCCGCTATTTCATCGCACGATCATTGGAAACGTCACGCCGATTCCCCATGCGAAGACAGCGGCGTTGGCGAGCGCACCCGGCAGCGGATGGCGCGTCGCCGCATAACTCCAGCGGCTTATCAACCCGAACGCCACGAACAGGAGCAGGATCGCCGGCACGATGATGGCAAGGAAGAACAGCTTCATCGGATTGAGCGCAACGGCAATCGCGAGCGACAGCAGAAAGCAGAACTTTGTCAGGGCATAAGCGCCGTGCCTCGCGCCTCTGCCCCGCGTGAGCCATTCATCGGCGATAAAGTAAGGCAGCGTTCCGCAGGCGATCGCGACGATCAGAGGAAGCCGGGCGGGAATCGGCAGGAACGAGAAGACGTAAGCGTCGATGGGTAGACCGAAAGCGATAATGTTGTAGGCGGTAACAGCGGCCGTTGCGATCGCGATGGCCTTCCAGGATACCGGCATCGCGGCACCCGGCGATAGACCCTTGCGCAGATACAGCAGGGCCATGGCCGTCAGTACGCCGTACAGCAGAAAGTGCAGTGTGAGATAGTCGCCGAGCAGGATCGCGAGGAAGTCCGTCGGCATTTTCCAGAGCATCAGCGGCGTCAGCAGCGCCGGTGCGAATGCAGCGATCAGGAGCGGCTTCCAACTGAGACCGGCACCGGCGGGTATCGCGCTCGCGACCGGTAAGAGCGACGACAACGGCCATGCCAATGTGACAATGCCGAGAAACACCAGCGCCAGCCAGCGCCCTCGGCTGTCGATGAAACCTTCACCTTGCTTGCCGAGCGCGGCATTGAGCCAGCGCAGCGTCTCCACCATGCTGTCATGGCTGTAGAGCACACCGATATGCTCGACGCCCCGCGCCAACGCCAGTTTTCGCGCGGTGCCATCCGAAAAATGACCGTAAGTCTCGCCGGCGACCGCGGTTCCACCGGCGGTGAGATTTATGATGCGCAGGCCTTCATCGCCGAGCATGGCGGGTTCGAGTGCACCGACGATAACGAGCAGATTGCGTGGACTGGTCGCGGTCACGATCGGCGAAAACACAGATACTGCGACGGTTGCCTCGACAGCCGGGCTCGCCTGCGCAAACCGCACGACAATGTCGGAAGCCATCGAATGCCCCAGTACTGCAAGCCGGCCGTCGCTCCCCGGCAGCTTGCGGGCAGCCGTCGCTACTTCCGTCAGTTCTGCCAGCAGTGCGGCGGTGATCGTCTTGCCTTCGGTGATGTCGCCACGCATCGGAGCCGGGTTACGGCCATGTCCGAGAAAATCGAAGGTCACGGCAATGTAGCCGTTGCGCGCCAGCGTTTCCGCGAAGGGCTGCATCAATTGCTGTGAGCCGGCAAATCCGTGCGCGATCACGACAATTGGGGCAGGGGCGGTGGATTGCGGTTTGAATATCGTCAATGGCGTTTCGCCCACGGAGGTCTTGGTGATGCTGAGGCCTTCGGCTCCCTGCCGTAGCTGAAACAGCCCGATCGAGATTGCCACTGTCGCGATAAGTCCGATGAAGCGCTTCATCAGGTCTCACCGGCAATGTGCTTCTTGCGGATGCTGCGGACCGTCCACCATATCGAAAGCCCGGCGATCGGAACGAATAGGGCGGTCGCCACGCTGGGTTCGACATGAAGTTTACCGCTGTCGTGCGCTGCCTTGGCGAGATATCCGAACAGGCTGACCACGTAATAGGTGATCGCCGCCACCGAGAGGCCTTCGACCGTGGTCTGCAGGCGCAGCTGCATCCGCGTCCGCGCGTTCATCGATTTCAGGAGCTCCTGATTTTGTTGCTCCAGCTCGACGTCGACACGGG
>DAIMKE010000398.1:0-5989 GCA_036721875.1 Bradyrhizobium sp.
CGCTGTTCGCCGACCTGCTCGCCAAGACGCCTGACATCGATGCGGTGTTCTGCGTCAACGACGACCTCGCGCTCGGCGTGCTGTTCGAATGCCAGCGCCGCCAGATATCGGTTCCCCGCGACCTCGCCATCGTCGGCTTCAACGACCTGGAATACATGGAGTCGGCGGTGCCATCGCTCACCAGCGTGCGCACCAATCGCTATGAAATGGGCAGGCACGCCATCTCCATGGTGATCGACGCGATCGAGGGACGCCGCCCGCAGGAGCCTGTGCTCGACCTCGGCTTTCAACTGATGGTTCGAGAAAGCTCGACGCCGCAAAATGCCTGACGACCGGCTGGGCGGGTGGACTCGACAGAAAATGGTAGCGCTGTCTTTTAGCGCGAACTAGGATTGATGTTCGCTGGATGGCGATCGAGACGGCGAGCACGTTTGCAGCGGATGAATTGTTAAGCAGGATGCAGCGCTGCCGTGATTTGAGCCGCCCAGGAGTTTGCAGTGCGGGAGAGAAACCAATGAAAAAGAACGACAACAAAGCTGCCACCAATGGTAAGGGCCGGAAACTTCGTTCGCTGGAGTGGTTCAACAACCCGCATAATCCGGGAATGACCGCGCTCTATCTCGAGCGTTACCTCAATTACGGCCTGACCCGGGAAGAATTGCAGTCCGGCAAGCCGATCATCGGCATCGCGCAAACCGGCAACGACCTCTCCCCGTGCAACCGCCATCATCTCGACCTGGCACACCGCGTGCGCGAAGGCATCCGCGCCGCAGACGGCATCGCCATGGAATT
This sequence comes from Bradyrhizobium sp., assembly GCA_036721875.1. Taxonomy (GTDB): domain Bacteria; phylum Pseudomonadota; class Alphaproteobacteria; order Rhizobiales; family Xanthobacteraceae; genus Bradyrhizobium. Next base: position 793 of record DAIMKE010000398.1, read on the forward strand.
CCCGACGCATCCGATCCAGGAGACCGGAAAGCGTCCGACCGCAGCGCTCGACCGCAACCTTGCCTATCTCGGGCTGGTCGAAGTCCTGTTCGGCTATCCGCTCGATGGCGTGGTGCTGACCACGGGTTGCGACAAGACCACCCCGGCCTGCCTGATGGCGGCGGCAACCGTCAATCTGCCCGCGATCGTGCTCTCGGGCGGCCCGATGCTGAACGGGTGGTTCAACGGCGAGCGTACCGGCTCCGGCACCATCGTCTGGAAACAACGCGAGCGGCTCGCCGCCGGCGAAATCGACTACAACGAGTTCATCGAAATCGTGGCGTCGTCGGCTCCGTCGGTCGGCCACTGCAACACCATGGGCACCGCCTCGACGATGAACTCGCTCGCGGAAGCGCTCGGCATGTCCCTGCCGGGATGCGCGGCAATCCCCGCGCCCTATCGCGAGCGTGGCCAGATCGCCTACGAGACCGGCAAGCGTATCGTCGAGATGGTGTGGGAAGATCTCAAACCCTCCGACATCCTGACCCGCAAGGCGTTCGAGAACTGCATCGTGGTCAATTCGGCGATCGGCGGCTCCACAAACGCGCCGATCCATATCAACGCGCTGGCGCGGCACATCGGCGTCGAACTTTCGATCGACGACTGGCAGAAGCACGGCCACGGCATCCCGCTGCTGGTCAACATGCAGCCTGCCGGCTTCTATCTCGGCGAGGAATATCACCGCGCCGGCGGCGTGCCGTCGGTGGTGCGCGAACTGATGACGCACAAGCGCATCCATGAGGATGCGTTGACCGTCAACGGCCGCACCATGGGTGAGAACTGCCGCGAAGCGGCCAGGCCCGACGGCGACGTGATCTGGACTTATGACAAGCCCCTGGTGAAGGACGCCGGCTTCCTGGTGCTGCGCGGCAACCTGTTCGATTCCGCGATCATGAAGACCAGCGTGATCTCGAAGGAATTCCGAGACCGTTATCTCTCCAACCCGAAGGATCTCAACGCGTTCGAAGGCCGCGCCATCGTGTTCGAGGGACCGGAGGATTATCATGAGCGGATCGACGACCCCGCGCTCAAGATCGACGAACACTGTGTGCTGTTCATCCGCGGCGCCGGGCCGATCGGTTATCCCGGCGGCGCCGAAGTCGTCAACATGCAACCGCCGGCGGCGCTGATCAAACGCGGCATCCTCTCGCTGCCCTGCATCGGCGACGGCCGGCAGTCCGGCACCTCTGGCTCGCCGTCGATCCTCAACGCTTCGCCGGAAGCCGCTGCCGACGGCGGGCTGGCGATCCTGAAGACCGGCGACAAGGTTCGCATCGACCTCAACACGGGCGACGCCAACATCCTGATCACGAGCGATGAACTCAAGCAGCGTCGCGCAGAGCTGAAGGCCAAGGGCGGCTTCCCCTACCCGGCCAATCAAACGCCGTGGCAGGAACTCTATCGCTCCACCGTCGGCCAGCAGTCCACCGGCGCCTGCATGGAGATCGCCACGCGCTATCAGAACATCGCGGGCACCGTCGGCGTGGCGCGGGATAATCATTAGTCACTCAGGACCGTCATTGCCGGGCTTGACCCGGCAATCCATCCCTTTGCGAAGGATACGCGGGTCAAGCCCGCGTATGACACCGGAAACAATCTCGATCGCTCAAGGAAAAAAACATGTCAGACCGCCTGAAGGGCAAGCGTGCATTCGTCACTGCTGCCGCCGTCGGCATCGGCCGCGCCTGCGCGGTGGCGTTTGCGCGCGAAGGGGCGACCGTGTTCGCCACCGACATCGACGAAGCGAAGGTCGCCGCACTCAAGGGCGAAGGCATCGCCGAAGTGGCAAAACTTGACGCGCGCGATACCGCCGCGGTCGCCGCCATGGCCAGGCGCGCCGGCAAGACCGATATCCTGCTCAACGCCGCAGGCTTCGTGCATCACGGCACCGTGCTCGATTGCTCCGACGAGGACTGGGATTTCTCGTTCGACCTCAACGTCAAGTCGATGCACCGGACGATCCGCGCGTTCCTGCCCGGGATGCTGGAAAACGGCCGCGGCTCGATCGTGAACATCGCCTCCGCCGCCGGCGTGTTCAAGGCCGCTCCGAACCGCTATGTCTACGGCGCGACCAAGGCCGCGGTTGCGGCGCTGACGCGCTCGGTCGCCGCCGACTTCATCACGAAGGGTGTGCGCTGCAACTGCATCTGCCCAGGCACCATCGAAACCCCATCCATGCTCGAGCGCGCGGCCGCCGCAGGTCCCAACGGCCGCGAGATGTTCATCGCGCGGCAGCCGATGGGACGGCTCGGCACCGCCGAGGAGATCGCGTCACTCGCCGTCTATCTCGCCAGCGACGAAAGCGCATTCACGACAGGTGTCGCCCACGTCATCGATGGCGGCTGGACGCTGTAGGAGAAGCCCCATGAACAAGATCGATCTCAACGGCCGCTGCGCCGTCGTCACCGGCGGGGCGCAGGGTTTTGGCCGCGCCATCGCCGAGCGCTTCGTGGCATCCGGCGCCAGGGTCGCGATCTGGGATCACGACCTGCCGTTCGCGGAAAAGACCGCGAAGGAAATTGGCCCGGCGGTGTCGGCCTTCAAGGTCGACGTGTCCGATCTCGCCGCCGTCGAGAAGACCTGTGCCGAAACCCTGAACGCGTTCGGCAAGATCGACATCCTCGTCAACAACGCCGGCATCGCCGGCGTCAACAAGACGGTGTGGGAAACCGATCTCGATGAATGGCGCAAGGTGCTGCGCATCAATCTCGATGGCCCGTTCATCTGCTGCAAGGCGGTGGTGCCGTCGATGCTCAAGCAAAAGTACGGCCGCATCGTCAACATTGCTTCGATTGCCGGAAAGGAGGGTAACCCGAACGCCGCGCACTATTCAGCCTCCAAAGCCGGCCTGATCGCGCTGACCAAATCGCTTGGCAAGGAGCTCGCGCAGCACGACATCCTCGTCAATGCGGTGACGCCGGCAGCGGCCAAGACCGCGATCTTCGACCAGATGACGCAGCAGCACATCGACTTCATGCTGTCGAAGATTCCGAAGGGCCGTTTTGTCCTCGTCGAAGAACTCGCATCGATGGTGGCCTGGCTGGCGTCGGAGGATTGCGCCTTCTCGACCGGTGCGGTGTTCGACATTTCCGGCGGCCGGGCCACGTACTGAAATGGGTACGATCCGGGAAGGCGGATGCCTCTGCGGCGCGGTGCGGTTCAGGACCGACGGCGAGCCCGCCAATGTCCGAATCTGCCATTGCCGTACCTGCCAGAAGGCAATGGGCTCGCCGTTCTTTGCCCGCGCGCTGTTCGAACAGCGCGCGCTTTCGGTCGAGGGCGACACCGCGCGCTATCCCTCCTCGGAGGCGCTCGACCGGGAATTCTGCAAAATCTGCGGAACGCGGCTGTTTTCCCGGCGCACCAACGGGACCATGGTCGGCGTGGCGCTCGCAGGCTTCGACGACCGCAACGCCTTTGCGCCGACCGAGCACATCTGGGTCTCGGAAAAGATGGATTGGGTGCGGATCGACGACGGGCTGGTGCAATATCAGGAGACGGTGCCTCCTGCGAAGTGAAGCCCGTCGCCCGCAACGCGCCGTCTGGCGCAATGTTCTCTCAAAATTGTCAGCGATCGAACGGCTGGCCGGGGCCGAGATGGGAGCGGCTCGAAAAGAACACCAGCGGGGTTTTGTCGTGGTAGTCGCAGTTCGACACTTCGGCAATGATCAGCGTGTGGTCGCTGACATCGACGTGCCGGACCACCTCGCAGGCGAAGTAGGCCATGCACCCGGATAGTCTCGGCAAGCCGTCCACGATTTCATATTCGGGAATGGCGGTTGCTCCGGGCCGGCTGGCGAAATGCCGCGACAATTCCCGGCCCTGCTCCGGCAGGACGTTGACGCAATAGCGGCCGCTGGCGGAAATCGCCCGATGCATGCGTCCCGGCATGACGGAAACGAGCACGGTCGGCGGCGACAGGCTGACGGTGACGAAGCTGTTTGCGGTCATGCCGCAGACCTCGCCGCTCTCGTCACAGGCGGTCAGCACCGCAACGCCGGTCGCAAATCGCGACGCAGCCTGACGAAACGTCGCCGGGTTGGCGTGCCGCATCTCAATCCCTGCAGGCAACGTAAGCTTCCATCGTCAGGCACTGCATCGGTCGATCCTCACGCGATGGCACGCACGGGTTCGACAGGCGCGGACATCCGGCCGATCCAGGCATGGATCCGTTCAGGCGTCGAGACGCGATCCCACTGCCGGTCCGGATAGTTGAAGTTCTCGGTGAACTCGTTCGCCAGTGCCGGATTCTGGCTCATGGTGCCGATCAGCATGCCCAATGCTTCCGTCGGCGGCTGCAACATGATGTTGGTCCAGCGCGACGCCGCCAGCACGCGGTCCTGCCGCTTCAGATCGACCTTCTCGCAGAAGCGGGCGTCGAGCACATCGGAATGGACGATCTCTTCGCCAAGCACGAACGCCGCATAGGAGGCGACATTGGCGCCCTGCCCCATCATGGGATCGACGATCGAGTGGACGTCGCCGAGCGCGATGGCACATTTGCCATCGTCGAACTGCACGGTGGTATTTCGTACCGTCGGCACCACGCCCCCCTGCAGGAGGTCCTGCGGCTGCGCCAGGCCGAAGCGCGCCGTGTCGATGCGATCGTAGGTCGTCGGGTGATGCTTCTCCAGCTTGCCGAGCAGTACGCTCAGGAAATGTTTGGGGTTATCGTCGTAGCTGAGCGTTGCAAGCTCCTCCATGTCCCCGCCGGGCACATTCTCCATCAGCAGCGCGCTCGCGACGCCATCGAAGGTGATGGTCGGGATCACGATCATCTCGCCATGCCCGGGCGATACCGAGAGCGTGACGTTCATGGGATCGGGCTGGCGCACCCCCGTGTACAGGCCGACGCACAGGCGGCGTTGCGGCTGCGAGTAAGGCGTATGCTCCGGCCGGTAGGTGAAGAGTTGTCCGAGCGGCCCCTTGCCGGTCGACACGACAAGCAGATCGAAACGCGCGACCAGCGGCGCGATATCGCTCTCGTCGATGCGGCGGTATTCGATCCTGCCGCCGCGCCGTGCAAAGTCGTTCATCAATGCCGGGAGATATATCCGGTAGTCGACGGCCCGGCTCGGCCGCGAGAAATCGCCGCGAAAGCCGAGCGGCTGCGGAAAATTGAAATAGTGGTCGTGGTAGTAGTAATGCTGCTTCGGAT
>DAIMKE010000399.1:0-5969 GCA_036721875.1 Bradyrhizobium sp.
TAGCGCGCTCGAGGTTGTCGTTGCGGCGAAGCCCGACGTGTTCAACCACAATCTTGAAACGGTGCCGTCGAAATATCTGACGGTGCGGCCCGGCGCGCGCTATTTCCATTCGGTTCGGCTGTTGCAGCGAGTGAAGGAACTCGACGCGCAGATCTTCACCAAGTCCGGAATCATGGTTGGTCTCGGCGAAGAGCGGAGCGAGGTGCTGCAGTTGATGGACGACCTGCGTTCCGCCGACATCGATTTCCTGACCATCGGCCAGTATCTCCAACCTACCCGCAAGCACCACGCCGTTATGCGCTTCGTGCCCCCCGACGAATTCGACGCATATGAAAAGATCGCCTATGCCAAGGGCTTTCTGCTGGTGTCGGCCACGCCACTGACTCGCTCCTCACACCACGCGGGCGATGGCTTCCGCAAGCTACGCGAGCCGCCGACGTAGTTAGCGAGCCGGTGTGGTCGAACCTCGCCCTTGCGTTGCGGACGATCAGAACCGATCGAAAGGCGCCCATTCTGCTCGCGCTCATGACGGTTGGTTGCGTCATTTGGGCGAAAACGATTGCAAGAAATCGTAGGACGTCTGACGATTGGTGGCGGTGGAAGGACTCGAACCCCCGACCTTGGGGTCATTCTTTAGCGATCAGTCGCCGGACGGCCGGTAGACTCAACGTTTTCCATAGCCGCTCCTACACCAAAGCTCAGCTGCCAAGCACTCCAATGATGACCACTCTGATCGCGCAGATGTCCGAGAGGAATTCAGAACGGATCACGCTGGCTTTCCAACCCATCCGGCGCAGATTTCGTTGCGATTTCGTGCGGTGGTGATGAAGAAAGCATGGAATGGGGATCTTGGGGTTGCGCGGAGCAGCCGGATCGCCGACAGCAGCGGCCGTCAAGAAGCACTCTGAATCCCACCCATGCAGAGGTATTTAATTTCCAGATAGTCCTCGATGCCATATTTCGAGCCCTCACGGCCGTTGCCGCTCTCCTTGACCCCGCCGAACGGTGCAACCTCGGTCGAGATCAGGCCTTCGTTGATTCCGACAATGCCGTATTCTAACGCTTCGGCAACGCGCCAGACCCGCCCGATATCGCGGCCGTAGAAATATGCCGCAAGGCCGAATTCGGTATCGTTCGCAAGCCGGATTGCGTCTTCTTCGGTCTTGAAGCGGAACACCGGCGCAACCGGGCCGAAGGTTTCCTCGCGGAAGATCAACATGTCCGGTGTGGCATCCGCCAACACCGTCGGCTCGAAGAATGTACGGCCAAGCGCATGGCGCTTGCCACCAACGACGACACGGGCTCCCCTGGAAACGGCGTCAGAAACATGCTCTTCAACTTTCTCGATGGCGGCCATGTCAATCAGCGGACCAATCGCAACGCCTGGTTCGAACCCGTCACCGATCTTGAACGCGCTAACTGCCTCGGACAGACGCGAGACAAACATGTCGTAGATCTGGTCCTGCGCCAGGATGCGATTGACGCAGACGCAGGTCTGGCCGGCATTACGGTATTTCGACGCCATCGTGCCCTTGACCGCGGCATCGATATCCGCGTCGTCGAATACGATGAAGGGTGCATTGCCGCCAAGCTCCATCGACGTGCGCTTCACGGTTGATGCGCTCTGCACCATCAGCTTCTTGCCAATTTCCGTCGACCCCGTGAAGCTCACCTTGCGCACGATCGGGTTGGACGTCATCTCGCCGCCGATTGCGGAGGCCGAACCCGTCAGGACGGACAACACACCTTTAGGGACACCTGCCCGCTCGGCCAGCACCGCAAGCGCCAGCGCCGACAGCGGCGTCTGGCTCGCCGGCTTGACGACCATGGTGCAGCCCGCCGCCAGCGCCGGGCCGGCCTTGCGCGTGATCATCGCGGCCGGAAAATTCCACGGCGTGATCGCGGCACAAACGCCGATCGGCTGCTTCAGCACAATAATACGCCGGTCGGCGGTGAAGCCCGGAATCGTATCGCCATAGATGCGCTTTCCTTCCTCGCCGAACCATTCGATGAAGCTTGCCGCATAGGCGATCTCGCCCTTGGCCTCCGAGAACGGCTTGCCCTGCTCCGCCGTCATGATGGCACCGAGATCCTCCTGGTTCGCCATCATCAAATCGAACCAGCGGCGCAGGATCGTCGCGCGCTCTTTCGCGGTCCGGGCACGCCATGCTGGCAGAGATGCGCTGGCAAACTCGATCGCGCGTCTGGTCTCGGCCGTCCCCATATTGGGTACATGTCCGATCACGGCGCCAGTCGAGAATGAGAACATCTGGGGTTACGTCCGAAAGTGCCAGAATGCTTCTTCGCAATGCGACCATCGACTCAGAACCGCCAATGAGAATACTTTCAATACCGCTCCTTTGCTCCAGCTTCTTCCGTAGATCGCTGATTTCAAACGTTAATCGTCTCTTTTCCATCGCCCGCATAATTACGCCGATAAGAAAATCATTGGAGACGGACTTTTCGATAAAATCGTACGCACCAGTGCGCATGGCTTTCACGGCAATGGTGATGTCGCCATGACCGGTTAAGACAATAACGGGGAGCGTCGGATCGATCGCCATCGCACGTTCAAGCAGCGCAATTCCGTTCATTCCCGGGAGTTGGTAATCGACCAGCAATATACCCGGAAAACACTCCGTGATACTTTTTAGAGCGGACTCCGCTGTCGCGTGCAGTTCGACCGCTATATCGGCAAGGCCAAGTATCTGCGCCGTGGCGTGACGAACCACCGGATCATCTTCAACAAGTATGACGCGGAGGCCCTCAAACATTTCAGATCTTCCTCTGCGCGTAGGCGCTTTAGTTCTATTGAGAGAATTCGCTTCTAACAAGGATGATTGTACTAATGCGCGTTTAGCTTGGCCGCTGCGGCGTGGACCTTCCCGGCGCCCTTATTTCCACGCTGCACTGCAAAAATGCAGGATGAGTATAGGCCGCTCCCGTTCGTCTCCCACTACGCAAGTGACGGCAGCTCAGCTTAGATCGGCGTGATTGAGGTTGCATTCATGTTGTTTTCGAGGCGGCATTTCCGGGCGCTCCGCCAGACTTCCTATGCTTCGATCATCTCTCGCGGCCGCGCCAGCAACGGCAATTTGATGATGAACTCTGCACCGCCCCGATTAAGATTTGACGCGCTTAACGTTCCACCGAACTCGCGAACGATACCGATCGAAATGGCCAAGCCCAGCCCTAGACCCGCACCGGCTTCCTTCGTCGTAAAAAATGGCTCAAAGAGGTGTGCCACCACGTTATCTGAAAGCCCCACACCATTATCCCTGACCGATACGAATACGGAGTCTTCGCCTTGCCATGCGACGATTTCAATGGAGGGTCGGACAACACCGGCAACAGCATCGATCGCATTGGAGATCAGATTGATGAAGACCTGCTCAAGCCGGACCGGATCGGCAAAAACGTGCATTTCTTGATCTGGTCGCTGAAACTCGATCCTGGCGCAGGTACCTCGAAGCTTGCTTGCAAGGATTTGCGTGCTGTGATCAATGCTATCGATAATCTGTACCGGTTGAAACACCGATTCGCTTTTCCTCGAAAACTGCTTGAGCCGACCTATAATAGCGTTCATTCGGCCCGTGAGGTCGAGGATAATTTGCAGATTGTCTGACGCTACGCTGCTTTGCGACCGCCGAATCAGCACACCCGCGCTCTCAGAGAGCATGCGAATCGCTGCCACCGGCTGATGCAGCTCATGTGTTATGCCCGCAGCAAGTTGCCCTATTGCCGCAAGCTTTGCGGAATGAACGAGAACCTCCTGCGCTTCCCGCAATTGCTGGTTCGCTTCGACCAGAGCTTGAGTGCGCTGGGTAACCTGAGATTCCAGCTCGATATTTGCACTAGCAAGGAACTCCTTGATGGCCAGTTGAGCCTGTATCGTACGGCGACGCTGCATCAAAAAAAGAAAAAGTAATCCGATAGTTGTTGCGAATAGTGCTGTTAGTAATTGGGTCCAACGTTGCAAAGATACAACTTCGGACAAGTCGGAAAGAACAAATATCTTCCAGTTGGAGCCTTCCAGCCGGATCTCCTGAGCCAGAAAACGGGACCGGCCCTGACCGGGACCGTCCTGCGGCAGGGAAACAATTGATCCTCCATCAAAAACGTCCTCCGTTGTAATTTCAATAGGAGTCAACGGCGCTTTATCGTACTGCCTCGCCGCTCTTATCGCGGCGAGCGTCTCGGCCGGAATCGGCATCATCGTTCGGTATTTGAAATCCGAACGCGATGCCAATACTACAACGCCGTTCTCATCCACGATCATGATATCCTTGATCGAAGTTGATCGGTAGACTTCGATGTCTTCGAGATTCACCTTGACGACACCGACACCTAGCGTTGTCTTATCGCGAGGAAGAGCCACAGAAAAAAAATAGCCAGGTATTCCCGAGACCGTTCCAACTCCATAAAATCGGTCGTCTCCCTTGGTCAACGCATTCTGGAAATATGGTCTATAGGAAAAATCGACCCCGAAGAAACTGGTTGGTTGATTCCAGTTGCTGGTCGCTATCACCTTGCCCTTCTTGTCCAACAAATAAAGATTGGCCGTCCCCGCCTCGCGGCTGACCGATTCTAGATAGCGGTTGGCTGCATCGACATAATCATTACGGTTGGATTCATTCAGGACATTCACTATCGAAGGATGCTCAACAAGCAGACCCGGAAGGTAATCGAACCGGTGAAATTCTGTGGTCAGCTGAATGGTATAGCGTTCTGCATCAATTCTTCCCCGTTCAAATGCCCGATGAGCCCCATAACGGAAAGAAATTCCGCCCGCGAGAACGACGGCTACGACAGCAAGCGCAAATAAGCCGATTCCTCCGGCCGCCAAACCCGGCGTTAACCGCGACTTATAGTCGGTTGGGACCTGCATCATACACCGTGAACAAACGCCTCAATCCTTTGAATTATTTACCCTATCGAGAGTACCTCCCGCTTGCAATCACGCGCTGATTGTGTCGCAGTTGCTGGCCATCGCCGCAAAAGTCAAATGCCCCAGCGAGGCACGTGGGCCGATGTCACGAGCTCGTCTAATCGGCGTGAGCCGCGAGAGCGGAAATCGCTTCGTCCTCGACAACGCGCTTGCACAAAACAGCATTCAAATTCGCTAGGCCTACGAGGTCAATCACGTCTCAACGGCGATGGGTTTGACGGATAGAGGCCTCGGTGCGTCGATCCTGCCCTTGTTGGCGGCGCCGTTGAAATCAAATCAAAACATAACGGCCGTGCCCATTGTTGAACCCAAGATCGCGCGAACCATCGGCTTGCTTCAGCGACGCCGAGCCCACCTATCCACGGCCGCACGGTTTTTCGCGACAGATTGATTTCAAAATGGCCTGAAGAAGTATGAAATACCGCTCAGCATGGCCTCCGCACGATGTGCTGTAATTCTTCCGTGGGTACCGAGTGTTGCTTCAAGCGGTGTCTAACCACGACGTGGCTAGTTGCGCTTGAAGCGCCAGGCACCTCGCTGTCTGCTCCAGATAAATTTCGTCGAAAGTATCCCGGCACGCACAGCCCGCCGGGGCCGAGCCGTAGGTCGCCACGGTCTTCGCCTCACTAACGCGCCAAACTGACAGGCGAATGCTACAACGATCCACATAGCTCCGCCGGAGCGTTGTAGGCGCCTTCTACGGGCAGCTGGGGCGTATATGCCCGCAATCGTGTGAATAGGCGCCCGAGAGTGCCCCCTCCACCGCAAATTGGCTCAATAGCTCAACGTGCCGATCGGCGTCGGGACCCCGCGCCGATTCACAGGCGCCAAGCCGCGCGATGGCGGGCGCATCGGTCATGCCCGATCCTGTGGCGTTTCCTGCGAGATGGTGGGCGCATCGGTCGCCCTTTCCACTGCGAATGCCTCCTTTCCCTTTGCCGCCCAAAGTGCCCGCGCCTGTTCGTGTTGATCGCTTTTGAGCTTTTCAGCCATCCAGAGCAGCGCGCCGAAGATGATGGCG
>DAIMKE010000400.1:0-5958 GCA_036721875.1 Bradyrhizobium sp.
CTGCTGCTGGTTGGCTCGACCTTCTTCATCGCCGACGCCATCCAGACTGTCGCGGCGGGATCACTGCGTGGCATGAACGACACGCGGATCCCGTTGCTGTTCGCCACCCTCAGCTACTGGCTGATAGGCTTCCCCTGCGCCTGGTGGCTCGGCTTCCAGACGCCGCTGGGGGCAGCGGGCGTCTGGATCGGACTGTCGGTCGGGACCGCCGTCTATGCTGCGCTTCTGCTCTTTCGCTTCCATCGAATGGCAGGGCGCTTCGGAAAACCGTGACGGCGCTCGAGGTCTATTTGCCGGCCGTCGCGCTCACGATCCGCTTGCAGGCCTCCGACAAGCCGTCGAAATTGTCATTGAGGCATTTGCGGATGCGACCACCACCGGGGCTGATCCCGGAGCAAAGCCGCGAATAGTCCGCCCTGCAGGCCTGCCGGGCTTCGCTACGCGTGTCCTGCGCCGAAACCCGCGACAAGAGCAGCACCAGCGTTCCGATCAGGCAGGCCGCGGCAAGCACCGACCGCACGACGATAACGCTGGGCCGCGAAAAAGTCCTTGGGCGTCCGACTCGGAAGATCACTCGCTGCACCATGATGTATCCATCTCCTTCAATTCACTGATGTCGATGTAGATGATACGCTCGAGGGAGCGAAAACCTTCGCGCTGCCTGCGGTATTCAGCGAAGAAACCCGCCGACGAGTTGACGTCGTCCTTTCGGAGAAATCTGTTCCAGCATTTCGACGAAGGTTTCGATCACGGCGTTGCCGATCTTCAGCCGCTTGTCGCGCGCATCCTTGACCGCCAGCCGCAGCGCGTCCTTGTCCAGTTCGGGCTGCGCCACCAACTGCATGGTCTTCAGCAGCGCGCGGGTATATTCCGCCTGCATCGGCGCGATTTCAGCCTCCTTGCCGCGATAGATGCGCCACAGGATTTCCGCGTCGTCCTTCGGCAATCGTTCCGCGACCCGCTCGATCATGCGCAGCGGCACGCCGGCCCCGGCGGGATTCCAGCCGGGCCGCAGCCACTGCACCGAAACATAGGTCGCGAGCACGACGTTGCAGCAGAGCGAGGCCAGCAAAAGCCAGCGCGTGACAGGAAGCGACGTTGGCCTGAATTTCATTGCGGCCCTCCCAGGGAAAGGGTGGAACTATCGAAGACCATGCTGACCACGGACAATGCGTCCGGCGGCTCCTGATGATACGGAAGCGCGCCTGCGAGCCAGAGACCGATCAGTGCGGAGCACACGAGGCTGGTCGCCGGGAACAGCGAGGACGGGCGCAGGCCGCGGCGAAACCAGGGCAGTTTGCGGTCTGCATCCGCCATCCGCTGCAGCACCGCGAAGCCGGCGCGGCCGGCACGTCCTTCGTCCACCGTGGGAGCGAGCGAGAACAGACGATCCAGCCGAAGCTGTTCATCGAGAATGGCTGCGGCTTGTTCTTCCGTCGCCATTGCACGCGCGGCGTCTTGCTCGGCCGCCGGCCAACGAGCGATATCGCCGCCCCAGGTCTCGGCCATTTGCCTGAATTGTTCGAGTGTCATGCGCACCTCCCGGTATCCTGAATTTTCTGGACGTTTTGCTTCAGCGCGCCGCGCGCCCTGCCAAGCAGGGACTCGAATGCCTTGGCGCCGAGATTCATCGCGTGAGCGGCATCCTCACCGCTGAGCCCTTCCATGTGGAACAGCGCGATGGCGGCGCGTTGCCGCTCCGGAAGATCGGCCATCGCCCGCTCCAGGATCCGGCGTTCTTCCTCGGCGATCACACGTTCGACCGGCTCGGGATCATCGGACCGCCCGTCCGCTGCCTCATCAATCGGCGAGTGCTGCCGGCGCGGCGTCCGGTCGAACGCCAGGTTGAGCACGATCCGATACAGCCAGGTCGTGAACCTCGCGATCTCGGGATCGAACGAGGCCGCACGACTCCATACCCTCAGGAATGCTTCCTGGCCGATGTCGTCGGCTTCGCCGGGATCGCGAACGATGCGCTGAGCGACACGAATGGCGCGCGGCATGTGGCGCCCCATCAGGATGCGGAAAGCGTGATGCTGGCGCGCGGAGACCGCCACCATCAACGCTTCATCCGATGGGTCTTCCAACATTCCTGCCCGTGCCTCGTCTGACTGCTCCGCGCGGCGGCGCGTGCCGGCGATCGACAATCCATACCCTATCAGCGGGGAAGTCATTGATGTGACATGACGCATGACCGCTGGAGGCGGCGAATCAGAAATGCCAGTGAACGCCGGCACGCAACGTGTGGCTATCCAGCCTGGATTCACGCGACGGAAAGGCGGTTGCGCCAAACGTCTGCGCGGCAAGCGTCCGGGCACCGTAATTGTCGTACAGATATTCCAGCCTCACGCTCGCCCGCGGCGCGACGCGGTATTCCACGCCGCCTCCGAGCGTCCAGCCAACGCGCGTATCGCTCCACGCAGCTACCGCACCGGTGCCGTTGTCGAACGATTTGTTTTCGACACCCGCGAGCGCAAGGCCGCCGGCCACGAAAATCAACGTGCGATCGAAGGCGTAACCGACGCGCGCGCGCCAATGGCTGTTCCAGTCGATCGTGGACTGCAACTGGGTGACCGACGGATCCGGAGCAAGTCCGGTGTTGATGGTCGCCCCGGCGCCGACAAAATTCAGGTCGCCTTCGAGGCCACCGACGAAATGGCCCCATTGCAGGGAGTAGCCTGCCGACAAACCGGCCGTGAAGCCTTTTGGGTCGACGAAATGAAATTCGTCCGTCCCGGGAAACGATGTTTCGCTACGGCCTGAGAGATATCCCGCCTGCGCGCCGATATATGGCCCGGCCCAGTTCGGGAATGCCACTACGGCCGGCTGCGGCGCCGGCGCGGAGGGCACCCGGAGATCGGCCGCCAAAGCCGGCGCTGCACCAGCCAATGCTGCCATCACCGCAATCACGCTTTTCATATCGACTTCCCCGGATGATCAGCGGCGCTGAATGCGCCTCACATGGGGAATACGGCGTGCAGCAGCTTTTCCTTCGCGGTCTTGTCGCCTTTTTTAGAACCGGCCCGGTCGGCCCTTGCGCTTCCGTTCCCCCGCGAGCAAGCTGGCCTTCCGATGAAAGTCCACGAAATTGCCCCCGCCGTCGATGCCGATGCGCTGCTGTCCGGCGCGCAGTTTACTGACGCCTTTCAGATTGAGATCGGCGATCCCGCCCTCGATGCAAGAAGCGTGGCCGAGCGCATGATGGCGCGGCAGCCGCGATGGGCCGAAGCGCTGTTGTCGCTGCGTAATTTCCTCGTAGCCCCGCTCGGCCTGAAGACGTCCGGCGCCACCCCGACGATGCCCCGCGACATGATCGGGATCTTTCCGGTCGTGAGCGAAACGCCGGATCGCCTCATAGCCGGCTTCAACGACCGGCATCTCGATTTTCGCGTCGTGGTGGACGTGACGCCGCCGGGCGGTATCAGGCAGGTGACAGCCACGACGCTGGTCAAAACGCACAATTGGCTGGGCCGGACCTATCTCGCGATCATCATGCCGTTTCACCGGTTGATTGTGCCGGCCCTGCTGCGCCAGGTCGCGAGTTGAGTCGCGGACGGATTAGCCCGTCACACGCCCCTTTGTGTTGGCCGGCTCCTCGCGCCAATCGGCACAGCAACGATCTAGATCCCTGAGGTTCTGCCGCATCTGCTCCAGCGAGAATCCCAGCGCGAAAAACCGCTCCGCGACGTCGACGGGCACGCCGCGGATCAGGCCTTCGCTGCGCAACGCGGCGACTTCGGCGGCATAGGCCTGCAGCGCCGCGTCGACGGGCTGGATGTCCACCACGCCGCCGCCGCTTTGCAAGGCCGCGGCCACATCGTTCATATAGCCGACGATGGCGCTGCTGACATCCGACAGTGGTCGCGCCAGCCTTGCCTGCACATTGGCGGGCAGCGGCACCACGCTGGCGCGCCCGATCATCACGACATCATGGCGCAGGCGCTGGATGGTGCGCAGCAATGGGCCGGTGTCGGGCCCCGACGACAGGTGCGTCGCGCGCTCGCGCTCGGCCTCCAGTCCGGTCGCATGGAGGCTCGCCATCGCGGTGCCGATGCCATCCTGAATGCGGTGCAGGGCGTCGTTGTCGAGCCCGCGCGTCAGGCCAGCGAGCAGTTCTGCGAATGCGGCGGCCAGCAATTCCAGAAGCTGTGCCGAATTGATGCGGATCTGGCTGATCGCCCGCGACGGCAATACCAGGAATGAAGCCACAAGCCCGGTCACCGCGCCGACGGCGACTTCCAAAAGCCGATCGATGGTGGAATCCAGCGGATTGGTGTTGTTCATCGCCGGCACCAGCAGCACGATCACGGCCGTCACCGTGGCGGCGCTCAGGCTCGGATTGATGGCGCCGATGAAAGCCAGTGGTCCCACCGCCAGCACCAGGAGCGCCAGCAATCCGCCCTCGCCGGAATGCGGAATGAGTACCGCAATGGCGCCGCCATAGACCGCGCCGCCGATCGTGCCGAGCATGTAGTCGCGGGTCGCCTTCAGGGACCGGCCGACGCTCATCTGGGTGACGATCAGCGCAGTCAATACCGCCCATAGCGGCAGCATGAGGTGCAACGCTCTCGCGATCGCATAGGCCGCGACCGCGGCGACGGCGAGCCGGACCGCGAGCGCCAGTTGCGTCTTGCGGCCCCCGAGCAATCCAAGCATGCGTTTTACGAAGGCCATCATGCGCCGCATTCCGGAATCTGCATGCCGTGCCTGTGCTAGAGGACAGGCACGGCTGGTGCCCGCGACGGGAAGGCGGCTTGAAAGCCGAGGTACGTCCGCCTACCCTACCCGGCAAATATGAGGAAACACGATGGCAAACGAAACCGCAACGCTCGCAGCCTATGTCGCCGATCTGAAATTCGAGGACATCCCGCCGGAAGTCCTGGAGCGCGCCAAGGTGCTGACGCTCGATTTCCTCGGCAGCACGATCCGGGCGCGGCGCGATGCGGAATCTACCCCCTCGCTGCTCAAGATGCTGGAAGCACTGGCGCTGGACGGCAAGGGTGAATCCACCGTGTTCGGCGACAGCAAGACGTGGACACCCGCGGTCGCTGCCCTGCTCAACGGCGCGCTCGGCCACTCGCTCGATTTCGACGACACCCACGCCGACTCCTCGCTGCATCCGAGCGCGCCGGTTGTGCCGGCGGCCTTCGCCGTCGGCGAGATGGTCGGCGCCTCCGGCCGCGACGTGCTGACCGCGATCGTGGCCGGCTATGAAGTGTGCTGCCGGCTCGGCAACGCGCTCGATCCGACTTCGCATTACGCCCGCGGTTTCCATCCGACTGCAACCGCGGGCACCTACGGCGCCGCTGCCGCGGCGGGAAAATTGTTCGGCCTGTCGAAGGACCAGATCATTTCAGCGTTCGGCGTTTCCGGCAGCCAGGCCGCAGGCTCGCTGCAATTTCTGGTCAACGGCGCCTGGAACAAGCGCTACCAGGTCGGCGCCGCCGCGATGAACGGCGTGATCGCCGCGACGCTAGCGCGCAACGATTTCGTCGGCGCGACGGAATCGGTCGAGGGCAAGCACGGCCTGCTCGCCGGCTATACCGACGACGCGCATCCGGAGAAGGCGGTCGCCGAGCTCGGCAAGACCTATGAGACGATGAAGATCGGCGTAAAGCCCTATCCGAGCTGCCGCTACACTCATGCCGCGATCGACGCGCTGATCGCGATGCGGCGCGAGCACAATCTGACGCCCGACCAGGTCAAGCGCGTCGAGATCGGGCTGCATCGGAACGGCATTACCCTGACCGGAGATGCCGCGACCAAGCGCCACCCGCGCTCGATCGTCGGCGGCCAGTTCTCGATGTTCTTCACCGGCGCGCTCGCGCTCGACCAGGGCTCGTTCGGCTGGGACGATTACAACCGGCTCGGCGATGCCGCGATCGACGCGCTGGCCGACAAGTTCGACGTGGTGCAGGACGACCGCCTCGAGATCGGCCGCACCCATCCGTTCGGCGC
>DAIMKE010000401.1:0-5958 GCA_036721875.1 Bradyrhizobium sp.
GAACTGGGTCACCGGCATGTCGGACTTGGGGTCGCGATAGAGCGGCACCAGTTCGCTCAGCGGCCGGTCGCCGATCACGATGCCGGCGGCGTGAGTCGAGGCGTGCCGGGTCAGGCCTTCGAGGCGCTGGGCGATATCGAAGGCGCGCGCCACCACCGGGTCCTCGTCGCGAAACGCCTGCAGCTTGGGTTCACTCTCGATCGCCTGCGCCAGCGTCACCGGCGCCGCCGGATTCTGCGGCACCAGTTTCGTCAGTTTATCGACCTGCCCGTAAGGCATCTGCAGCACGCGGCCGACGTCGCGCAGCACGCCCCGCGCCTGCAATGTTCCAAACGTGATAATCTGGGCCACCTGGTCGCGGCCATAGCGCTGCTGCACATAGTCGATCACTTCGCCGCGGCGGTCCTGGCAGAAGTCGATGTCGAAGTCCGGCATCGACACGCGCTCGGGATTGAGGAAGCGCTCGAACAGCAGGCCAAACCGTATCGGATCGAGATCGGTAATGGTCAGCGCATAGGCGACCAGCGAGCCCGCGCCCGAGCCGCGGCCCGGCCCGACCGGGATGTCATGGGCCTTGGCCCATTTGATGAAGTCGGAGACGATCAGGAAGTAGCCCGCATAGTTCATGCGGTTGATGACGTTGATCTCGAAGGCGAGACGCTTGGCGTAGTCTTCTTCCGTGGTGCCGGGCGACAGGCCATGCACCTGCAGACGCCGCGCGAGTCCTTCCTTTGCCTGACGCTCGAGCTCCGCGGCCTCCTCGCTCACCGCGTCCGAGCCCGAGGCGGCGCCGACCGTGAAGCGCGGCAGGATCGGCTTTCGCGTCTTCGGACGGAATGAGCAACGCTCGGCGATCTCGATTGTCGAGGCCAGCGCTTCCGGGATGTCGGCGAACAGTACCGCCATCTCGGCGCGGGTCTTGAAGCGATGATCGGGCGTCAATTGCTCGCGATCGGTCTCGGCGATCAGCTTGCCGCCGGCGATGCACAACAGCGCATCGTGGGCTTCGTAATCGTCATTGCCCGCGAAGTAAGGATCGTTGGTCGCAACCAGCGGCAGGCCTTTCTCATAGGCAAGATCAATCAGACCCGATTCGGTGCGGCGCTCCTTGTCGATGCCGTGGCGCTGCAATTCGATGTAGAGGCGGTCGCCGAACAGGCTCGCGAGGCGATCGCAGCGCAAGGCCGCGAGCGCGGCCTGATCCGCACCGAGCGCCAGCGCGATCGGCCCGTCCGGGCCTCCGGTCAGCGCGATCAGATCTTCGGCATCGTCGTTCAGCCAGTCGAACTTGATATGTGGCGCCTGATGGATAGGCGTTTCCAGGAACGCCCGCGAGTTCAGCCGCATCAGGCTGCGATAACCGCGTTCGCGCGCCGCCAGCAGCACGATTCGCGACGGGGTCGCGGCGAGCGCGTTGCGCGCGTTCGGATCCTGATCGCCGAAATCGATGGCGAGTTCGCAGCCGACGATCGGCTGAATGCCGTAGCCCGCCATCTTGTCGGAGAATTCCAGCGCCGCGAACATGTTGTCGGTATCGGTCAGCGCCAGCGCCGGCTGGCGGTCGGCCTTCGCGAGTTCGCCAAGCTTGGCGATCTTGATCGAGCCCTTCAGCAGCGAATAGGCCGAATGAACGTGGAGATGGACGAATCCGGCACTGGGCATGGTCGCTTAACGGGCTCTTTGCATCGTGGTGGGGAGCGGTCGCCGGCTGCTGATGCACCCCGACTCGCCTCCGCGATGGTGATGCCTTGGCCTGACGGAGTCCACGCGGAAGGCGCTGCTTGCGCCCGCCATCCGGCTTTTCCCCAACCCACCGGATCAGGCGGGCCACACGGCACTTCAAGCTGACCTCAGAGCTGGGGAATCAGTTGCGCCCAGACCGCGATCATCCCGACAAACAGCGTAATCGACGCCAGCGCGGCGGCTTCTTCCACAAACGTCCTCAACATGCGCGACTCCTACGACACAAGAACATATGAAGAACAATGTTCCTTTTTCGTTCACGGAGTCAAGCGTCAGCGAATGCTGGGATGCTGCGGGTTTTCCCTGATGGTTAATCGGCGTCCGAACGAAAGAAGCCCCGGGCGTGCCCGGGGCTTCGATGATGGATCGTCGCTGGTTGCGCGAAAATCAGTAACGCGCCACCGACGGGCCGCCGAACTTGTAGTTGATGCGGGCGGTGACGAGGTCGACGTCGTGGCTGATGCGCTCGTTGAACGCAAGGACGCCAGCCGGCGTGGTGAAGGCGTAGGTGCGATCCTGCATGAACAGGTGGTTGTATTCGACACCAAACGACCAGTTCGGAGCGAAGGCGTATTCGAGGCCGACGCCGACCGAAGCGCCCCAGCGGGTGTCGTCGCCGGTGACGGCGGCGAGCGCGTTGGTGCCGACGACGAACGAACGGTATTCGCTCGAGGTCACAGCCGCACCGCCCTTGACGTAGAACAGGACGTTGTTGGCGGCGTAGCCAACCTGACCGGTGAACAGGCCGAACGCGTCGACGCGCGACTCGTTGCGCAACAGCGGGAAGAGCGTGCTCACATTGCTGCCCTTGAAGTCGGCCCAGTTGCCCTGAGCTTCAAGGCCGAACACCCAGGTACCGGCCTGCCAGCGATAGCCGAGCTGGCCACCGACCGTGCCACCCGACGAATCGTGGCAACCCTCGCTGAAGGTGCCGCCGGCGAGCGGCTGGAAATCCCAGCAATTGCGGCTCGAACCCCAACCGCCGTTGGCGCCGATGTAGAAACCGCTCCAGTCATACACTGCGGCGACCATCGGCGGCGCCTTGGTGTAAGGACGTGCAGCGAGATCGGCAGCCACTGCCGGCGCACCCGCGCCGAGCGCGATCAGGCTGGCGGTAACAAGCAAAACCTTCTTCATACTTTTTATTCCCGTTTCAGTTGGTACAGCCCCCAAGGCCGTGTCAGGCTCATACCATTGTTCGCTCGAATTACTGTCACCTCCCTGCCACAGCACTTGCGAAACGCACCGGCCACAAGCGTAAGTAAATATTACGTTACCGGCGCGCGCCGAAACTTTATACCAACGCCATTATGGAACCCTGATATTCGCTTTTCTACCGCCCCCTGAGGCCGGGAATCGGTTGACGCGACCGCCGAGGTTGCCGATTGAGATGTGTGAGATGGAATGGCGCGGCAGCAATGGTCCGAGGAGATTCGAAATGCATAGAGCGATTCTGGCGGCGCTGACCGCGAGCGGATTGATAGCCCTGGCCGCAGCGCCGGCCGAAGCGGTCGGCACCCGATATCCGTTCTGCATCCAGGGCGACGAGTTTCCGGGCCTCAGCAACTGCACGTTCACCAGCTATCAGCAGTGTCAGGCGACCGCGTCGGGGCGGTTTCTGAACTGCATCGCCAATCCTTACTTTGTCGGCAATAGCGAGCCACCGCCGTCCGCCTATCGTCCGCTTCCGGGCCGCGCGCTGCCGCCAGCTCCCGGCTACGGCAGGTATTGAGCGCAGGCGTCCCTCGTTATCGCGCGCGGACAATCAACGCGCGAACGTGATTCAGCGACGCGCGAACGTGATTTGACCCTGATGCTGCCCGGTTGTCTCGTCGGCGACGGATAATCCATGCCCGCATGCGCGACCGACGCTGGCCGCCAATCCCGAAGGAGATTCCGATGCGCATGACGGCTTTTGCAATTCTCGCCATCGGATCGGTTTCGGCTGCCGGTCCGGCACACGCCCAGACCTATGGCGGAGGATATCCGGTCTGCCTGCATGTCTACGGCCCGGTCAGCTATTACGAGTGCAATTTTGCGTCGATTCCCCAATGCAACGCGTCGGCCTCTGGCCGCCCAGCGCAATGCGTCGTCAATCCGTATTTTGCAAACGCGTATCAGGATCGGCCGATACGCAGGCGCGGCGGCGTCTACTGAGCGCCGCTACTCCATTTCGACGACTTTGCCGTCGACCAGCGACACCCGCCGGTCCATCCGGCCGGCAAGCTCCATGTTGTGTGTCGCGATCAGCATCGCGACGCGCGTCGCCTTGACGAGCTGCATCAGCGCCTTGAAGACGTGATCGGCGGTGTGCGGATCGAGGTTTCCGGTCGGCTCGTCGGCCAGCAGCGCCCGCGGCGCATTGGCCACCGCGCGCGCGATGGCGACGCGCTGCTGTTCGCCGCCGGACAGTTCGGCGGGCCGGTGCGTGATGCGCTCGCCGAGACCGAGATAGCCCAGAATTTCCGTCGAGCGCTTGATGGTCTCGGAGCGCTTCAGCCCGCGGATCATCTGCGGCAGCATGACGTTTTCGAGCGCGGTGAATTCCGGCAGCAGGCGGTGCGACTGATAGACGAACCCGATGTCGGAGCGCCGGATCTGCGTGCGCTCGATGTCGGATAGCTGCGATGTCGGCGCGCCCGCGACATAGACCTCGCCCTCATCGGGGCTTTCGAGCAGGCCCGCGATATGCAGCAGCGTCGATTTTCCCGAACCGGACGGCGCCACCAGCGCCACCGACTGTCCGGCCCACAGCGCGAGCTTGGCGCCGTTGAGAATGGTCAGCGTCGCCTCACCCTGCTTGTACTGGCGCTTTATCTCGTGAAGATAAACAACCGGTACATCCTCCGCCCCCTCGGCCATCACGCCCTCACTCGTACCGAAGCGCGTCGACGGGATCGAGCCGTGCCGCGCGCCAGGACGGATAGAGCGTCGCCAGGAACGACAAGGTCAGCGCCATGATGACCACCGCCGTGGTTTCGCCGAAATCGATCTCGGCCGGAAGGCGCGAGAGAAAATACAGTTCCGGCGAAAACAGTTCGGTATTGGTCATCCAGGACAGGAACTGCCGGATCGATTCGATGTTGAGGCAGATCAGCATGCCGACGAAGAATCCGGTCAGTGTGCCGACGACGCCGATCGCAGCCCCCGTGATCAGGAATATCCGCATGATCGAGCCCTGAGAGGCCCCCATGGTGCGCAGGATCGCGATGTCCTGGCCCTTGTCCTTCACCAGCATGATGAGGCCGGAAACGATGTTGAGCGCCGCGACCAGCACGATCATGGTCAGGATCAGAAACATCACGTTGCGCTCGACCTGGAGCGCATTGAAGAAGGTCGAGTTGCGCTGCCGCCAGTCGACCAGAAACACCGGGCGCCCGGCCGCCTCGGTGATGGTTTTGCGGAAGGTATCGATTCGATCAGGATTGGACGTGAATATCTCGATCGCGGTCACGTCGTCCTTGCGGTTGAAATAGGCCTGCGCCTCCGGCAACGGCATGAACACGAAACTTGCGTCATACTCCGACATGCCGATCTCGAACACCGCCGCGACCTTGTAGGGTTTTATGCGCGGCGTGGTGCCCATCGGGGTCACCGCGCCTTTGGGCGCGACAAGCGTGATGGAGTCACCGGCATGCAGCGACAATTGATCGGCGAGCCGGCGGCCGATGGCAACGCCCTGCCCCGCGTCAAAGCCTTCCAGCGTACCTTGCTTGATGTTCTTGGCGATCGAGGTGAGATTGTTCAAATCGTCGGCGCGCATGCCGCGCACCAGCACACCGGCGGCGTTGAAGGCCGAAGACGCCAGCGCCTGGCCATCCACGACAGGCGCCGCCAGCCGGATTCCCTGCACCTGGCTGACGCGCTCGGCGACATCCTTCCAGTCGGTCAACGGCGATTCCAGCGGCTGAATCAGCACATGCCCATTGAGGCCGAGGATCTTGTCGAGCAGTTCCTTGCGAAAGCCGTTCATGACCGCCATCACGATGATCAATGTGGCGACGCCGAGCATGATGCCGAGGAACGAAAAGCCGGCGATGACGGAGATGAAGCCTTCCTTGCGACGCGCGCGCAGGTAACGTCCGGACAACAGCCATTCGAAGGGCGCAAAAGGCCTGGTTCGAACTGTCTCGCTCATGGTTTCATCCATCTCTCGATAATCCCATGATTCGGGCCAGATGTGGCCCTATTGGCCAACCTTATCGCGCCTTGGAT
>DAIMKE010000402.1:0-5956 GCA_036721875.1 Bradyrhizobium sp.
CGCGTACCGTGCGTGGCGCGTAATAGAGCGGATCTTCCGGGTTATCGCGGTTGGGATGGTCGTTCGGGCTGACGAAACTCATTTAAGCTACTCCTCACACTGCCAGATCCTCACATCGGATTATCATTGCCACGCCGGTCCCCCGGTGTGGGTGGTTGCTCGGGTAGCCCCGGCCTTGATGTTGTAGCAACTCCGGCGGTCGGCCTTCAAGGTGCGTTTTGTTCTACCTGCACCCCGGCCGTGAATGCACGGGTGGATGATTTGGCAGCTTTTGGCTTGAGCGCCCTCCGCTTCATTGTCGCGGTCTGCTTCTTGTTCGGCGCAGGCGCCGGTCTTCGCTTGCTTCGTTCTTTTTCACTCATGTTCGCAGCCCCCGCTCGCAAATCGCGTCAAACGATTGTCTAACCACCCCGGTCACGGGAAGACTGGGCCGAGTTTTCGCGGGTGTGAAGTCAAAAGCGCAGCTTCTGGTTCAGGAACACAGTGAGTGTTGCGAATCAGAGACAGAAAGGCGCGATGCATAGCGCAGAGCGGCAGAGCCGTTGTCAGCGTGCCGCACATTCTTCCTCGGGAGCCGCCCTCGACTTGGGACCCCGGTACCTCTAACGTTCCGATCCTTAGCAACGGGGCGAGAAATGGCGAAGAAAACCGTAGTCAAACGGAAGAGCGGCGCAAAAAAAGCAGCGCCGAAGAAGTCGACGAAAAAGTCCGTAGGCCGCATGAGCGCAGGCGCAAAGGCACCGAAGAAGGCCGTGTCAAGAAAGCCCCCCAAAGCGCGCCCGCCGAAAGGTCCGGTTTGGCAATGGTCGGCATTGGACACGGCCGCCGCCATCCGATCGGGGATGATCTCCTCGACCGAGGTCGTGGAAGCCCATCTCGCTCGAATGCGCGACGTCAATCCGAAGCTCAACGCGGTTGTTGTTGACCTGTCGGAGGATGCGCTCAAGTCGGCGAAAGCTGCCGATAATGCCCGGGCCAGGCAGAGAGAACTCGGCCCGCTGCATGGCGTCCCGATCACCATCAAGGAAAATGTCGACTATGAGGGGCGGCCCAACCCCAACGGGGTGGCTGCGCAGATGAATATCATTGCGCCCTCCGACGCGCCGGTCGTGCGCAACCTCAGGAAAGCCGGCGCCATCGTCATCGGCCTGACCAATACGCCGGAGTTCTCGTTCCGTGGTTTTACGGAGAACCCGCTGCACGGGCTGACGCTCAATCCATGGGACCCGGACATCACTTGCGGCGGCTCATCGGGCGGCGCCGGTGCCGCGGTGGCCGCCGGTATTGGAACGATCGCGCACGGCAACGACATCGGCGGTTCGTTGCGCTGGCCGGCGCATTGCAACGGCGTTGTGACCATCAAGCCGACGCAAGGCCGCGTCCCGGCCTACAACGAGAGCGCCGCGGCCGAGCGGCCGATGCTCGCCCATCTGATGTCCGCGCAAGGACCTCTGGCGCGCAGCGTAGGCGATGTCAGGCTGGCGCTCGAAGCGATGAGCCAGCGCGATCCGCGGGACCCCTGGTGGGTTCCTGCGCCGCTGGTCGGGCCGAAACCCAAAGGGCCGATCAAGGTGGCGCTGGCGAAGCTGCCCGACGACATGGACGTCGATGCTTCGGTCCATGCTGCGCTCAGGCAGGCGGCCGACGCACTCGAGCGTTCGGGCTATCGCGTCAGCGAGGTCGAGGTGCCCGACATCAGCGGCGTCTGGCAGACATGGTGCGACATCATCACGAACGAAACCGTGGTGCTGCAGGAAGCCGCCATGCTCAAGGTGACTTCGGCTGATTTCCATGCCGCCTGGAGCGGCATCAAGGCAAAGGCCAACACGCTCGATCTGACGGGCTGGATGCGCGCCACGGCCGCGCGCAACACCCACATCCGTGCCTGGCAGTTGTTCTTCGAGGAGTATCCGGTCGTGCTAGCCCCGACCACGGTGAAGCCGACGCCCGGCCCGCGCGAGGATGCGATCAGCACGGAGCGCACGCGCGAACTGTTCTGGAACGATCTGCGTTTCATTTCCGCGATCAATGTCCTCGGGCTGCCTGGAGCGGTGGTGCCTGTCGCGCTGCATGATGGAAAGCCGATCGGCGTGCAACTGATTGCGGGACGCTATCGTGAGGACCTCGCACTCGATGCGGCGGCCGCAGTCGAGAAGCGGGTCGGAACGCTGCTGCCCAAGCTGTGGGAGAAGATGGAATGACGTTGTCGGCCGTCGTTTGAACGATCGTCGGCACGAGGTTTGGTTTTTCGAAATTTCTAGTGCTCGCCGATCGCTGTTAACCCTGTGTTAAGAGATCGTCGGTGCCGACGGGTCGAGTTTCGATTTTCTGAGGTAATCTCCTACTCGCAATGGATCCAGCGAGTGGGGGCTCAATGTGATCAGGACTGTGTGGCTCGGCCTGGCATTTCTCATTGTCTTGGCCGGGGTAAGTTCTTTCAGGTTGGCTTTTGGTCATTTCGATCTTGCCTACGCTTCGATCTCCGCTCGTTCAGAGCTCGATAGCGCGGCGGCGACAAATACGGTTCAGGAAACTCTCACGGAAGCAGATCGGCTGCCGCCGCTCGCCTATACTACTTCCGAACCCGCACCCTCGCCCGAACTGGCAAAGGCGGATCGCCTGCCAGTTGAAGCTTTGCCTCTAGCTGAACCGTCGCCTGCAGCCGAACCTTTGCCTCGACTGGAATCGTTGCCTCGAACACCCATGGCATCGATGAAACCGCGTGCCGCCAATCGACAGTGGCGCGAACCTGTCTCCCCGGCAGTTCGACCGGCGAGAAATCAGAATGCGAAGCGAAAGCCTGCGAAGAAAGAGGCCGTTGCCGAAAAGCCCGAGGAGTCGGCCGAGCCCAAGGCCTGCCAACTCGAGGATTATGACGCAGTTCGGCGGGCATTCAGCTTGCCTACAGGCTGCCACGGCTAGGCTGGTCGGCGGGGCATGACGCTCAAATCTGCCTCTCTATTCGCGTTCCCCTTCGCACCAAAACGCTTTAAGGTGCCGCTCGCTTCGCGTTTGCCGAAGAAAATAAATGATCAATATCAAAGGCTTGGCGTGGCGCCGCGCCTTTGGAGGGTAGTTTGACGCGCTATATTTCGACACGGGGGGAGGCCCCCGTCCTGGGTTTCTGCGATGTGATGCTGACCGGGCTTGCCCGCGACGGCGGCCTCTACGTGCCGGAGGTCTGGCCGCAGTTCTCGCATGAGACCATCGCCTCTTTCTTCGGCCGGCCCTATTGGGAAGTGGCGGTCGACGTCATCAAGCCGTTTACGGCGGGCGAAATCTCCGACGCCGATCTCGGCCGCATGGCGAACGAGGCCTACGCGACGTTCCGTCATCCTGCCGTGGTGCCGCTCGATCAGGTCGGGCCCAATCAATTCGTGCTGGAACTGTTCCACGGCCCCACGCTGGCGTTCAAGGACGTCGCGATGCAACTGATCTCGCGGCTGATGGATCACGTGCTGGCCAAGCGCAACCAGCGCACCACCATCGTGGTCGCGACCTCGGGCGACACCGGCGGCGCCGCGGTCGATGCGTTTGCCGGCCTCGACAATGTCGACCTGGTCGTGCTGTTCCCGAACGGACGGATCTCCGACGTGCAGCGGCGGATGATGACGACGACGGGCGTCTCCAACGTGCATGCGCTTGCGATCGAGGGCACCTTCGATGATTGCCAGGCGATCGTGAAGGCGATGTTCAACCATCACGGCTTTCGCGACGCGGTCTCGCTGTCCGGCGTCAACTCGATCAACTGGGCGCGCATCGTCGCGCAGGTCGTGTACTATTTCACGTCGGCGGTCGCGCTCGGTTCACCTGCGCGCGTGGTGGACTTCACGGTGCCCACGGGAAATTTCGGCGACATCTTTGCGGGTTACGTCGCCAAGAAGATGGGGCTGCCGATCCGCTGGCTGCGGATCGCCTCCAACGTCAACGACATCCTGCCGCGCACGCTCAAGACCGGCATCTACGAGGTGAGGGAGGTTCACGCTTCCGCCTCACCGTCGATGGACATCCAGGTATCCTCGAATTTCGAACGGCTGTTGTTCGAGGCCAGCCGCCGCGACGCCGACAGCGTTCGCCGGCTGATGGCTTCGCTGAAACAGTCCGGGCGTTTCGTGCTGCCGGACGCGATGCTCGCCGCCATCCGCGAGGAATTCGACGCCGGCCGTGCCGACGAAACCGAGACGGCGGCCGCGATCCGCGCCGCTTGGCGCGAGGCCGGCGACCTCATCGATCCCCATACCGCGGTGGCGATGGCGGTTGCCGATCGCGACACCTCCGATTCGAAGATACCCAACATCGTGCTGTCGACCGCACATCCGGCCAAGTTCCCCGATGCGGTGGAAGCCGCCTGTGGCGTGCGGCCGCAATTGCCGGCATGGCTCGATGGCCTGATGACCAAATCCGAACACATGACGGTGATGAAAAACGATTCAGCCGAGGTTGAGAGATTCGTGCGCTCGGTGAGCCGGGCCGCGAAGCAGGGAGTTGCCGGATGAGCGTTGACGTAACCAAGTTGCCGTCCGGTCTGACCATCGTCACCGACACCATGCCGCATTTGGAAACGGCGGCGCTCGGCGTCTGGGCCGGGGTCGGCGGCCGCGACGAAAAGCCCAACGAGCACGGCATCTCGCATCTTTTGGAACACATGGCCTTCAAGGGCACGACGAAGCGCTCCTCCCGCGAGATCGTGGAGGAAATCGAGGCGGTCGGCGGGGATCTCAACGCCGGGACCTCGACCGAGACTACCGCCTATTATGCGCGGGTGATGAAGGCCGACGTGCCGCTGGCGCTCGACGTGCTGTCCGACATTCTCGCCAATCCGTCATTCGTGCCGGACGAGCTCGAGCGCGAGAAGAGCGTGATCGTGCAGGAAATCGGCGCGGCGCAGGATACCCCTGACGACGTGGTGTTCGAGCACCTTAACGAGCTCTGTTTTCCCGACCAGCCGATGGGCCGCTCGCTGCTCGGCACCGCAAAAACCCTGAAGACGTTCGATCGCGACATGCTGCGCGGCTATCTCTCGACGCACTATCGCGGGCCCGACATGGTGGTAGCCGCCGCCGGCGCCGTCGATCACAAGCGCGTGGTCGAGGATGTGACGCAGAAATTCGCCAGCTTCGACGCCACGCCGGCGCCGAAGCCGCAGACCGCGATGTTCGGCCAGGGCGGCTCGCGCGTGGTGCATCGTGATCTCGAGCAGGCGCATCTGACGCTGGCGCTCGAAGGGGTGCCGCAGACCGACCTGTCCCTGTTCTCGCTCCAGGTCTTCACGAACATCCTCGGGGGCGGAATGTCGTCGCGGCTGTTCCAGGAGGTGCGCGAGAAGCGCGGCCTCTGTTACTCGATCTACACCTTCCACGCGCCCTACACGGACACCGGGTTCTTCGGCCTCTACACCGGCACCGATCCCGCCGATGCGCCGGAGATGATGGAGGTCGTGGTCGACATCATGAATGATTCGGTGGAGACGCTCACCGAGGCGGAGATCGCCAGGGCCAAGGCGCAGATGAAGGCGGGCCTCCTGATGGCGCTGGAGAGCTGCTCCTCCCGCGCCGAGCAGCTGGCCCGGCATGTCCTCGCCTACGGGCGGCCGCAGACGGCGCAGGAACTGGTGGCCCGGATCGATGCGGTCAGCATCGAATCGACCAGGGACGCGGCGCGTGCGCTGCTGTCGCGGAGCAGGCCCGCCGTTGTCGCATTGGGCAGCGGCAGGGGTCTGGACACGGCGGTATCTTTCGCGGAAGGTTTGACCCGGGCGCGCGCCAAGGCGCGGCTGCACTAGGAGCCGCCCAAGGGCGCCCGCCCCCCGGAAGCATCACCATGGCTCTCTTTCGCCTGCCATCCAGTGGACCCGCCGCCCTCGCGCCGCGCGGCAACGGGCTGCTGCTGCGCGCGCCGCAAATGTCGGACTTCCTGCAATGGGCCCATCTGCGCGAAACCAGCCGCGACTATCTCA
>DAIMKE010000403.1:0-5952 GCA_036721875.1 Bradyrhizobium sp.
GGCTGCGACCGTGTCGCCGGCGCCGGAGACGTCGCGCACCTTTACCGGAAGCGCCGGGACGTGGATCGCTTCGCCGCCACGAACCACCAGCGTCATGCCATGCTCGCTCTGCGTCACCAGCATCGCCTCGCAATCGGCGAGATACATGGCGTCCTGTGCGGCGTCGGCAATGCTCTTGTCGGTATCGGCGCGGCTGCGGGTCGCTTCAGCGAACTCCTTGCGATTGGGCGTCAGCAGCGTCGCGCCGCGATAGATCGCGAAATTGGCGCTCTTGGGATCGACGATCACCCGCCTTCCCAGTTTGCGCGCGGCGTCGATGATGTTGCGGATCACCCGCGCCGTCAGCACGCCCTTGGCATAGTCGGATAGCAGCACGATATCGGCGCGGGCGAGCTGCGGCAGGATTGCGTCGATCAGCTTCTGCTCGATCTCAGGCGGCGCCGGCTGCGCCACCTCCCAATCCGCGCGCAGCATGTGGGTGGAAAAATGCTCGGAGACGAAGCGCACCTTGCGCGTCGTCGGACGGCTCGCATCCGAGACCAGCACGGCCTCGATCAGGCTCTCCCGCGCCAGTTCCGCCTTCAGCCTGGCTCCCGCATCGTCCTCGCCGACCAGTCCTGCAAAGATGCATCGCCCGCCGAGCGAGGCGATATTGCGCGCGACATTGCCCGCACCGCCGACATTGGTCTCGCTGCGCTGGACCGCGATGACAGGCGCCGGCGCCTCCGGCGAAACACGCGACACCTCGCCATAGACGAATTCGTCGAGCATGAGGTCGCCGACGCAGAGCACGGTCTGGTTCCGGATCGCCTTGCTCAGGGCTTCAAAGTCGAACATGGGTGTACCTTCAGCCCGTCAGCGAAACCGATCGGCGCGATCGAGAAAACCCTTCACGTAACTGTCCACCGCGTCTTCCAGCGCGGTGAAGCCGCCATTGTAGCCGGCGCCCTGCAAGCGGGCGACATCGCTCTGGGTAAAGTATTGATAGCTGTTTCGGATCTGTTCGGGCATGTCGATGTACTGGATATTCGGCCTGGCCCCGAGCGCGGCATAGGCGGCCAGCATCAGGTCGCGAAAACTGCGCGCGGTGCCGGTGCCGACGTTGAACAGCCCGCTGACGCCAGGCGAAGCCAATAGCCACATCGTCACGCGCACGACGTCGTCGACATAGATGAAATCGCGCCGCTGGTCGCCATCGGCGATTCCCTCACGGTGGGACTTGAACAATTGCACCGGGCGGCCGGCCTTGACGTCGTCGAAGCGCCGCGCCAGCACGCTCATCATGGTGCCCTTGTGATATTCATTGGGGCCGAACACGTTGAAGAACTTCAGCCCGGCCCATTGCGGCGGCAGCCGTTCGCCGCGCGCCGCGCGCTCCGCCACCGCCATGTCGAACAAATGCTTGCTCCAGCCATAGAGGTTCATCGGCCGGAGCTTCTTCAGGGCCTCCATCGACGGATCGTCGCGAAACCCCTGTTCGCCGTCGCCATAGGTCGCCGCCGAGGAGGCGTAGATCAGCGGCGTGGCGTTGGCCGTGCACCAGTCGAGCACCCGCATCGAGAGACGGAAATTGGTCTCGATCACCAGATCGCCGTCGGTCGCGGTGGTCTCGGAAATCGCGCCGAGATGGATGATGGCCTCGAGCCGGCGGCCCTTCAGCCACTCCATCAGTTCGGCCGGCGGCACGAAATCGGCAAGCTGGCGCTTGGCGAGATTCCGCCATTTGCCGTCATGGCCGAGCACGTCGCACACCGCCACGTCGCGGCCGGCGTCATTCAACGCGGCCACGACATTCGATCCGATAAAACCGGCACCCCCGGTTACCAGCAGCATGCCGTCCCCCGCCAAGATTGTTCAGGAGCCAGCTTTGCCCCAGACCCGCGCGGCAGGCAACTTGGCTGATCGCGACTTTACCCGCCGCCGCGGAGCAGTTACCGACGGAGCCGAAATCGCCGCGTTAGGGCCCACCAAGAGATGAATTCGTATTCACAAGACGGGATCGAGATGGAGGATGCCGCCGATACGCGGCCGATCCTGATCATCCCCTATATGTGGATCGGCGACTTTGTCCGGGGTCATACGGTCGTTCGTGTGCTCAAGCAACGCTGGCCGAACCGGCCGGTTGACCTCCTGGTGACCTCCCTGTGCGCGCCCCTGGTTGATTACATGCCGGGCGTCCGGGCCGGAATCGTCTGGGACCTGCCCCGGGGCCGGCTTGCGCTTGCCAAGCAGTGGCGTCTGGCGGCTGAACTGCGCGCCAGGGGGTACGGGACCGCCCTCGTCCTGCCCCGCACCTGGAAAGCCGCTATTGCCCCGGCGCTGGCCGGTATCCCGGAACGGGTCGGCTTCTTCGGCGAAGCCCGATTCGGACTGATCAACCGGATGCGCTGGGGCGAAAAGGCCCTGCCGCGCTTCATCGACAAGAACGCCGCGCTGGCGCTGCCCGTGCGGGCTGATTTGCCGCCGGAATGGCCGGTGCCGCAGTTATCCGTACCCCCGGAGGCAACGGCCCGCTGGCGCCAGGCCAATGGTCTCGGCACCGGGCCCGCGGTGGCGCTCGGGCCGGGCTCCGTTGGCGCTTCCAAGCGATGGACCTATTACCCGGAAGCCGCGCGGTTGCTGATCGAAAGCGGCCTCGATGTCTGGGTGGTCGGCGGCCCCGGCGAGAAGGCGCTGGCGCAGGAGATCGTCGCCGCAGGCGGCAGCAAGGTCCGCGACCTCACCGGGCCGGACCTGCGCAACGGCATCCTGGCGATGGCCGCGGCCGGCGTCGCCATCTCGAACGATTCGGGGCTGATGCACATTGCTGCCGCGATCGGCACGCCGACCATGGGCATTTTCGGGCCGACCAGCCCCTATCTGTGGGCGCCGCTGAACGGTCTCGCGGCGACGGTGCTGCAGACCAAATCGCAGCTTTCGTGCCAGCCCTGCCAGCGCACCGTCTGCACCATGAACGACCATCGCTGCATGCGCGACATCGACGCTTCCTACGTCGCCGAGATCGCACAGCGGCTGCTGGTGACTCACCCCAAAGACCGGTAGACTGCGGCGATCGCGTTTGCCTCCGCATCAAGGCTGAATCTTTCGACCACGCGTGCACGCGCCCGCGCCCCCATCGCGTTCGCCGATGCCGGGTCGCGCATCAGCGGCTCCAGCGCTGCGACGAGCGCGTCGGCATCGCCCGGCGGGACCAGCACGCCCGTGACGCCGTCCTCGACCACGAATTCGGCCGCGCCCGCGCGCGCCGCCACCAGCGCCGCGCCTGAGGACATCGCCTCGATCAGCGTCAGGCCAAATCCCTCGTTGCGAGAGGTGAAGGCGTAGATCGTCAGCCGCTGATACCACCGCTGCACCTCCTCGATTTCGAGTTCGCCCGTGATGACGACGCGCGACGCCAGCCCTGCCGCCTCGATCTGCTTCTTCAGCCCATTGGCAAAGCCCTGCTGCTCCGGCACCACGGCACCGACGATGACGGCGGTAAAATCAGGAAAGCGCGGCAGCAGCCGGCACATCGCCTCGACGAACACGTCCGTACCCTTTTGCGCGCGCACCCGGCCGAAGCAGCCGATCGCGTAGCGCCCAGGCAGTTTCGCTTCGGCAAACGCCGCTGCGCGATCGGCCGGCGGTGCGTAGCGATCGGTGTCGACGCCATGCATCACCACGGTGGCGTCGCGCTCGAGAAACGAGGCCGACAGTTCGGAGGTCGCGATGATCGCGTCCATCTGCCGGATAAGCCAGCGCGTCAGCCAGGTGTGATGCCGCTGCGCCGCGGAGGTGAACACGAGTCTCAGCGGCCACCCGAACGCGCGCAGCAGGACGCCCGCAATCATCTCGTCATTGCGCCGCGCGTGCCAGATCAACGGCGAGCGGCGGCGCCAGAGTTTCAGCAGATCCGAAAATCCCATTCGAGCGATGCCGTCGGGCGCGTGCGGCCCGAGCCATGCCGCCCGGTACATCCGGGCAAGCTTCGGCGCCACCATCCGGTTGGTTGCCGTGACGCCCGAGTAACGCCTGTGCAGATTCGGCACGATCAGTTGCAGATCGCGGCTGGAATTGTTCTCGATGGGCACGCCCGGCTCCGTTTCCGGAAGCTCCTATACGCAACATTAAGCATAGTGGCCAGTTCACCTGTACCGTTCACTTGGGCCGAAACTCCCTCTTCACCCCCTCCCAACTAGCATCGCTGCCAATAAATGGGAGAGTTGAACTGATGACCGTGCTCGTTACCGGTGGCGCCGGCTATATCGGCAGCCATATGGTTCATGCGCTGGTGGAAGCCCGCGAAAGCGTCGTCGTGGTCGACAACCTGTCCAGCGGATGTTCCAACTTCCTGCCGGAAGGCGTGCCGGCTGTTCATCGGCGATGCCGGCGACGAAAACCTCGTCGAGGGCGTGATTGCCCAGCATGGCGTCGAGAGCATCATTCATTTCGCCGGCTCCGTCGTGGTCCCGGACTCGATGCGCGACCCGCTTGGCTATTACCGCAACAACACCATGACGACGCGGAGCCTGCTCAACGCCGCGGTCAAGGGCGGCGTCAAGCGCTTCATCTTTTCATCGACAGCTGCCGTCTACGGCAATCCCGACCAGGTGCCGGTGCCGGAACACGCGCCGACACGGCCGATGTCGCCCTACGGCACCTCCAAGCTCATGACCGAGATCATGCTGCACGATGTCGCCGGCGCCCACGACATGAACTATGTCGTGCTGCGCTATTTCAACGTCGCCGGCGCCGATCCGTTCGGACGCGTTGGCCTCGCCACCGTTGGCGCGACGCATCTGTTGAAGATCGCGGTCGAGGCCGCCACCGGACAACGCGCCAAGGTCGACGTGTTCGGAACGGATTATCCGACCCGCGACGGCAGTTGCATCCGCGACTTCATCCATGTCTCCGACCTCGCGCAGGCGCATCGCGCGGCGCTTTCGTATCTGCGCGGCGGCGGAAGCTCGATCACGTTGAACTGCGGCTACGGCCGCGGCTACTCCGTGCTCGAAACGCTGGAGGCGGTGCGCCGGGTCTCGTCGAGCAATTTTGCGGTCCAGTACGCGCCGCGGCGGCCCGGCGACATCATGACCATGGTCGCCGATACCAGCCGCTTCCGTGCCACGCTGGACTGGAAGCCGCGCTATGACGATCTCGACACCATCGCTGCCCATGCGCTGATCTGGGAAGAGAAGCTGCTCCGCGAACGCGGCCTTCCGCAGCAGGCGCAATCGGCGTGAAATCAAGCACTTATTTGGCTTGAAAAACCCGGCTTTAGCAGGCATGGAGGCATCGCAGCAGCCCTGACGCGCTGGCCCATCGGCCAGGTGCCGTCAATGGAACGCGGATGACCGAACTTCCAAGCGAAACGCCCCGAAAAATCACCGACGATCCCTATGGCGCGGCGGTCCTGATCCGGCGTCTTGTCACCGAACAGGGGATCGCCTACTGGCGGCGCTACCTGCTGGCATTCGTGCTGATGGGGATTTCGGCGGCGACCATGGCCGGTTCCGCCTATCTGCTCGGCGAGGTCATCAACAAGGCCTATGTCGACAAGGACGTGCGCGGGATCGCGATCCTGTCGCTGGTCACCATCGTCATCTTCACCATCAAGGGCGCGGCGACTTACGGGCACACCGTGATCCTGTCGCAGATCGGCAACGCGATCCTCGCCAACAACCAGCGGGCGCTGTTCGCCAAGCTGATGAGCGAAAACATCGCGTTCTTCTCCGAGCGGCATTCCTCGGAATTCCTGGCGCGGCTGACCGCCGGCGCCACGTCGGTGACGCAGGTACTCAATCTGCTGATCAACGCCATCGGGCGCGATCTGCTGTCGCTGATCGCGCTCGTCACCGTCATGGTGATGACCGATCCGATGATGGCGCTGCTCGGCTTTGCGGTGGCGCCGCCGGCGATGATCGTGCTGCGCAAGCTGGTGAAGCGCATCAAGGGCCTCGCCCACAACCAGTT
>DAIMKE010000404.1:0-5942 GCA_036721875.1 Bradyrhizobium sp.
TCTGGGGCAAGGTCACCGAGGGCATGGAGAACGTCGACAAGATCAAGCGCGGCGAGCCGGTGCAGAACCCCGACAAGATCGTCAAGGCGCGCATGGCCGCCGACGAGGCGTAGTCTCTTCCGTCATTCCGGAGGCCGCGCGACGCGCGGCAATCCGGAATCTCGAGATTCCGGGTTCACGCTTCGCGTGCCCCGGAATGACGCCAAGTGGGTGAAGCGCGACCGCGCCATGCGCACCGATCTCTTCGACTTCGAACTTCCGCCTGCGAGCATCGCGCTGCGGCCCGCGAGCCCGCGCGATTCCGCGCGGATGCTGGTGGTGCAGCCCGATGGCGTGCTGCGCGACCGCACCATCGGCGATTTGCCGCAATGGCTGGAGCATGGCGACCAGCTCGTCGTCAATGACACCAAGGTGATTGCCGCCCAGCTCAAGGGCCGCCGCATCGGCCGCGAGACCGAGCCGAAGATCGAGGCGACGCTGATCAAGCGGCTGGACGGCTCGCGCTGGCAGGCGCTGGTCAAGCCGGCCAAAAAGCTCGCGCCCGGCGACATCGTTCGCTTCGGCAATGAAGGCAAGGTCTGCCTGCTCGGCCATCTCGACGCCGAGGTCGAAGCGAAAGGCGAGGAGGGCGAGGTCACGCTGTCGTTCTCGTTTCACGGACCGGCGCTCGACCAGGCCATCGCCGATCTCGGCACCCCGCCGCTGCCGCCCTATATCGCCTCGAAGCGCACGCCTGATGACCAGGACGCCGCCGACTACCAGACCATGTTCGCCACCAATGAGGGCGCCGTCGCAGCACCCAACGGCGGGGTTGCATTTCACGCCGCAGCTCGAGGCGGCGCTGCGCGGCCGCGGGGTCGACCTGCATCGCCTGACGCTGCATGTCGGGGCAGGGACGTTCCTGCCGGTCAAGGCCGAGGAGACATCCGAACACCGGATGCACGCCGAGTGGGGCTCGATTTCGGCAGCAACCGCCGATGCATTGAACGCCGCGCGCGCCAAAGGCGGGCGTATCGTTGCGGTCGGCACCACCTCGTTGCGGCTGCTCGAGAGCGCCACCACGGAGGACGGCAGGATCCTGCCGTTCGATGCGGAAACCTCGATCTTCATCACACCGGGCTATCGCTTCCGCGCG
Organism: Bradyrhizobium sp.; assembly: GCA_036721875.1. GTDB lineage: Bacteria > Pseudomonadota > Alphaproteobacteria > Rhizobiales > Xanthobacteraceae > Bradyrhizobium. The sequence continues at coordinate 1,136 of DAIMKE010000404.1, forward strand.
GTCGATATTCTCCTGACCAACTTCCATCTGCCGCGCTCGACGCTGTTCATGCTGGTGTCGGCCTTCTCCGGGCTCGATACCATGAAGCACGCCTACGCGCATGCGATCAGCAAGGGATACCGCTTCTATTCGTATGGCGATGCGTGCCTGCTGTTTCGCGGGCAGTGTTGAGGAACGACGCCGTCTGCCGCACCGACCAGCATTGGCGAGCTGAAAGAAACCCGCCGCACCCGGCGGGTCAAGTTTCAGGAGGAAGCGCTCAGGGAGAGAGCGCGAGAGCATCTCACTGCGATTCGGCTGTTACGGCCAAGATCGTAGAACTACCGGTAACTCTTGCACCGATATTACGGACGCTTCGCACCGCGTGCCCACCGTTGCGAGCTCAACGTGAATGGTGGGCATGTCGCTTCGCTCCTCTGCCCACCCTGCGAGCCTTCACGCCATGATCCGCTGCGGCAGCAGATCCGCGATCTGGATCGCGTTCAGCGCTGCGCCCTTCAGGAGCTGGTCCGCTGACACGAACATCGAGATCGAGCGCCCGGAGGGATCGCTGAGGTCCTTGCGGATGCGACCGACAAGAACGTCATCCTGGCCTGATGCATCGATCGGCATCGGGAAGTAGTTCTTCGCGCGGTCGTCGACGATTCTGACACCGGGCGCCTTCGACAGGATGGCGCGTACCTCGTCCTCCGTGATCGGCTTTTCGCATTCGAACGTGATCGCCTCGCAATGGGCGCGCAGCACCGGCACGCGCACGCAGGTGACGCCGATGGCGATCTGCTCGTCCTCGAAAATCTTGCGCGTCTCCTTGATGACCTTGGTCTCTTCGTCGTTGTAGCCGGTCTCGGGATCGATCGCGGTGTTGTGGCTGAAGACGTTGAAGGCGTAGGGCAGCGGGATCACCTTGGGCGTGAACGGCCGGCCGTCGAGATAGGCGCGGGTCGATTCCACCAGCTCTTCCATCGCCGCAGCACCGGCACCGCTTGCCGCCTGGTAGGTCGAGACGATCATGCGCTTGATGCGGTTCTGCCGATGGATCGGCCACAGCGGCACCAGTGCGGTGATCGCCGAGCAGTTCGGGTTGGCGATGATGCCCTTGTGGTCGCGGATGCGGCCCGCGTTGATTTCCGGGATCACCAGCGGCACGTTCGGATCCATCCGGAACGCCGAGGAATTGTCGACCACGACCGCACCTGCCTTCACCGCTGCGGGTGCGAACTTCCGCGAGATGCCGCCGCCGGCCGAGAACAGCGCGATATCGACGCCCTCGAGCGACCGCTCGGTGAGCTCCTCGATCGCGATCTTTTCGCCGCGGAAGTCGATGGTCCTGCCGGCCGAGCGGGCGCTCGCCAGCGCCTTGAGCTTGCGGACGGGAAAGTTGCGCTTGTCCATGGTGGCGATGAATTCGGCGCCTACTGCGCCGGTCACGCCGACGATGGCAACAACGGGTTGGTAGCTCACGGGTCGATCCTCTTGGTTGAATGCTGCAGGCAATAAAAAAGCCCCGGTCCTTTTCAGGCGGGGCTTCGGTTCGGATGTTGCGATCGTTCGACTACGCGCGCACGGCTCCCGAGCCCCCGGAGGGTGCTTTGGTTTTCGCGGTGGTTTTGGTCGAGATCGTCATGGCGCGGACTTATGCGGCAGCTTTCTGCCGCCGTCAACGTGTTTTGGACGGAAAATCGGCCCAGACCGGGTTGAATGGAGTGGCTCTGTCACGCCATAAGCCTCCTCATGAGCCTCCCCGCCGTGAGCCTTCCCAACCATTTCGAACTGCTCGTCACCGACGGCGCGGCCCGTACCGGCCGCCTGACCACGCCGCATGGCGTGGTGCGGACGCCGGCCTTCATGCCGGTCGGGACCGCCGGTGCCATGAAGGGCATGCACTGGCGCGAGGTGCGCGATGCCGGCGCCGATATCGTGCTCGGCAATACCTATCACCTGATGCTGCGGCCTGGCGCCGAGCGTATCGCTGCATTGGGCGGCTTGCAGAGCTTCACCGGCTGGAGACGGCCGATGCTGACGGACTCCGGCGGCTTCCAGGTAATGTCGCTGTCGGATCTGCGCAAGGTGAGCGAGAAGGCCGTGACCTTCCGTTCGCACATCGACGGCGCCAAGGTCGAACTGTCGCCGGAGCGTTCGATCGAGGTGCAGCGGCTGCTCGGTGCTGACATCGCGATGCAGATGGACGAGTGCGTGCGGCTGCCGGCGGAGCGCGCCGACATCGAGCGGGCCATGCGGTTGTCGCTGCGCTGGGCGGAGCGCAGCAAGCGCGCTTTCGAAACCGCGCCCGAAGGCTATATGCTGTTCGGCATCGTGCAGGGCGGCGACATTCCGGCGATGCGCCAAACAAGCGCGCGCGAACTGGTCGAGATCGGCTTCCACGGCTACGCGATCGGCGGGCTTGCTGTCGGCGAGCCGCAGGCGGTGATGCTTTCGATGATCGAGGCGACCGCGCCGGCGCTGCCTGCGGATCGCCCGCGCTACCTGATGGGCGTCGGCACGCCGGAGGATCTGCTGGAGGCGGTGGCGCGCGGCATCGACATGTTCGATTGCGTGATGCCGACGCGGAACGGGCGGCACGGCATGGCGTTCACCCGCTTCGGCCAGATCAATCTGCGCAATGCGCGGCACGCCGACGATCCGCGGCCGCTCGACGAGGAGAGCGACTGGCCATCGACGCGCGACATTTCACGCGCCTATCTGCATCATCTGGTTCGGTCGGGCGAGACGCTGGGCGCGATGCTGCTGTCGGAAATCAACATCGCCTATTATCAGCACTTGATGCAGCGCATGCGCGAGGCGATCGCCAGCGGCACGTTCGAGACGTTCAAAAAACAAACGCGCGCCGAATGGGCGCGCGGGGATATTGCACCAATATAGTTCTCAGTTGCAGACGAACCTTTTCACCGAATGCTTGGTCACGAAGCCGTAACCGCAGGTGTCGCAGGTCCAGAGATAGGTGATGGCGTGATCGCTCAGATAGGCTGAAGCTTCTGCGGCCACCATGGTGTCGGCACAAACCGGGCAGTCCGGTAAATCACAGCCGCGTGGGTCTGGCCTCGATGCGACGGTCGACAGGATTTCAGCAACAGCTGGCATCGTTGACCTCCTTGCGATCTCAATAGGTTGCGATTGGAACGTGCCCTCAGCCCACGACGAAAGTATACACAGAATTGTTTGACGTTGTCGCAACACAAATGCGTTCGGTGAACGATTCTTGATGGATTTCGATTTTGCAATGCAGCGAATGTTATACGTCTACGTTTCCGCCTTGCGCGGCGGCGTGAGCACCTCCTAAGTAGCAAAAGCCGCCAATTCCCTTCACAAGTTCGCAACAGGAGTGTCGAGATGGATGCGTCGTCAGCCACAGGTGCCGTGCATCGTCCAGGCCGAGGCCGGGTTTTCGAGTCCATCGTCGACGCGATCGGCGATACGCCGATCGTTCGTCTGCGCAAATTGCCTCAAATGCACGGTGTTAGCGCAACCATCCTGGCCAAGCTCGAATATTTCAATCCCGCGGCGAGCGTGAAGGATCGCATTGGTGCCGCGATGGTGATCGCGATGGAAAAGGCCGGCGTGATCAATGCGGACACCGTGCTGATCGAACCGACCTCCGGCAATACCGGCATTGCGCTGGCGTTCGTCGCGGCGTCGCGCGGCTACCGGTTGAAGCTGGTGATGCCGGAATCGATGTCGATCGAGCGGCGCAAGATGCTGGCCTTTCTCGGCGCCGAGATCGTCCTCACACCGGCAGCCCAGGGCATGAAAGGCTCGATCGCGACCGCCGAGGAACTGGTGCGCACCACGCCCAACGCCGTCATGCCGCAGCAGTTCAAGAACCTTGCCAATCCCGAGGTTCACCGCCGTACGACGGCCGAGGAGATCTGGAACGACACCGGCGGCAACATCGATTTCTTCGTCGCGGGCGTCGGCACCGGCGGCACCATCACCGGCGTCGGACAGGTGCTGAAGCCTCGCAAGCCTTCGCTGCGGGTGGTCGCCGTCGAGCCCGAGGAAAGCCCGGTACTGTCGGGCGGGCAGCATACGCCGCACAAGATCCAGGGCATCGGCGCGGGCTTCGTGCCGGACATTCTGGATCGATCGGTGATCGACGAGATTGTCAAGGTCAACGGTCCGGCTGCGATCGAGATGTCGCGCGCGCTGGCGCGCAACGAGGGTATCCCCGGCGGTATTTCCTCCGGCGCTGCGATCGCGGCTGCGCTCGAGATCGGAAAGCGTCCTGGCAGCGCCGGCAAGACCATTCTCGCCATCGTGCCGTCATTCTCCGAGCGCTACCTCTCTACCGCCCTGTTTGAAGGAATCTAGCGATGGCGGACCAGCCGCGACGGCCGAGAACCCTGAACGATGCGCGCACCGAGGCAGAGGCGGCGTTCAAGCGCACCACCACCAAGGTCGTGGAAGAGCCGGCAAGGCCGCCCCGGCTTCCAGGCGTGAGGGAACTGGTCTCGCTGCGCATCGATCAGGATGTGCTGGAATATTTCCAGCAAGACGGTCCGGGCTGGCAGGACCGTATCAACGAGGCGCTGCGACGGGCCGCGGGCAAATAGAACCCGGCCGTCGCGATGCCGTTTCACTTTGCCCAAACCCGTCGGGTTGCTGGAAGGGCAGGCGGACTGCCTCAAACTGTCAGAATGAAAAAGCCCGGGACGATCCCGGGCTTTTGAAGTCTCGCGTGAGCGCGGATGCTAGCGCAGCATGCCGCCCATGACACCGCCGATGAAGCGGCCGGCGCCGGCCGGATCGGGGCCGGGGGCATATTGTTGCCGCGGCGGGGGCGGAGCCGGGT
>DAIMKE010000405.1:0-5942 GCA_036721875.1 Bradyrhizobium sp.
AGGCACATCAATCAGTGCAACCTGGATAACATGCGCCCGGTCCACCATCACGGTTCACCCGCCGAATGGCTAGTGCAGGCTGATTTCGATTCATGGCAAAAATCGGCATGTCAGACCGCATCCGCATCATCAAACACGAGGCTGTCCCTGGCTGCGGCAGTTTTGAGGTCCGCTTCCCAGACGGACGGCCAAGCCAGTATTTTTACTGGGACGATTTACCAAGCCGGCGGATTAGGCCGGAGACGTTGGACCGTGACACTGCGCGAGCGAAAGCAAAGGAATTTGCGAGGGCTGCGCGAGGAACCGAGGGCGGGGATCCGCATTAATGGGGAAGCGCCGTCCCCTGCCCTGGGTAGGCGCACCTTCCGTCAGCCTACTAAATGCCCCAGCTCCCCCGGCCGGGGCCTTTTTTTCTCGGTTCAACCTTGCGGCCGGCGGGGCGATATTCGAAAAGGCTGCGATGGTCACCTGATGTCTGAATTAGACTGGCGGCGAAGCTTCGAGGACCCCATCCCCCTGCCCGACGGCGGCGAGCTGCGGACCCTGCTGGATGCCGGCAACTACATTCAGTCGCTGTCGAAGGCGAAGCAGCAGCAGGAGGCTTGGCGAACCGCCACGGAAGCCTTGCTGCTGGTGGTCAATCAGAACGGCCCGACAATGGTCGCTCGGATCGGAATGATGCTGGCCCTATACAAATTCAAAGGCCCGCCAGCGTGAAACCGGCGGGCTTTTTGTAAGTCGCCGTTCAACCTACCCTGAGATTTTCGGCGGATTCCTTGCCGCGGTTGGCCGTCACTTCGTAGCTTACCTTAGCGCCCTCATTCAGGCTGCTCAGACCCGCTCTTTCGACGGCCGAGATATGGACGAACACGTCCTTGCCACCGGTGTCGGGCTGGATAAATCCATAGCCCTTTGTCGCGTTGAACCACTTCACTGTACCTACTGCCACGTCGTTTCTCCACTAGACTAATGAACGCCGTAGGATGGTGACAAGAATCCAGCGAAAATCAAGGGTTTGGCGATGACCTCGATCGAAAAAGCCGCCGCTGGGTTGAGATCAGCGGCGGCCCTTTTACGCATTACTTCCCGCGGGGTCTCCGCGGTTGCTCGAACCGTATTGGTCGAGCGTTAAAGAAGGATTGCCCGATCCGTTTGCATTTTAGTTTGCCGTGCTGGTTTCAAGCGCAAGCAACTCGGGCGAGATGTTAGCAGGCGCCGCCCCCGCCGCCATGTAGGAAAGCTGCGCCAGCAACTCCGCAGTCATGACCAGCTTTATCACCACGTTCTGGTAGCCGGGGTTCGCCATCAGGAACTTGAGCGTATCGACCTTGAGCCTGGAGCGGGCGATCCATTCATGATTGCACAGGTCCGGCTTTCGTAGTCATATGTAGACGCGAGGAGACAACCATGCAGCGGACACCCCTTCCGCCAATACTCCGGACAATGATCTGATATTATTTATGATTTCGGGGGGAAGATAGGTACGTGTCGACGATGCAGGTTAGTCCTGCCGCTGCGCTGATTCCGGACCAGACTAAATTCAATCATGTGCATGCTGCTCGGTTGTTGAACCTTCTTGCGGCCGGGCCGACATACATCCGAGGTCCCCCAAGCCTCGCAAGCCCACATTGAAAGCCCCGCTTCCCCCAAGGCGGGGCTTTCGCTTTGTCGGGGTCTTCGGATGAGCTGCGTCGTGGGATGAGCTGCGTCGTGCGCAGACCCCTTCGCGGGCTTCTGATTTCGGACCGGAATTCACTTGGCAGGCGTACTGTCGCATGAGGCCGGTTCCGGAATTAACCTCCAGCGCAGACATCAAGCTTAATACGCGACTTTCGTTGCGGGCGCCCCAAACAAGCCTAGCGTGGCGGCAGTCGCGCAGATTGGCCGCCCCCCAGTATGGCCTGCGTACTGTGCGATCAGGGGTCGCTTCGTGCCCTCGAGGCGGCCCCGCCCTCCACAAGACCGCCCTCCACAAGATCGTCCGCCACAAGACAAAGGCCACGCGGGCGTTACGCCGCATGGCCTGATGCCGGGACTGTCCCGCTCCTCGCAAGATTCCGTCGCCGCTCAATCAACTGCGAAGCAGACGGAATGTTCCCATAACCAAAGAAGCCCGCCGGGTTGAGTCGGCGGGCTTCCTACGCGGTTACTCAAACCCCGCGGGCCTTGGGAGCGATCCGCGATTGCTTCGAACATACAGAGCAGCAGTTAAAAAAGTGCGGAAGTCCGCGCGGCGTGAAGTTTCGACTTCTGCCGCCATGAATTCTCGCCCGGAAAAATCTCGAAAGGACGACGTCGGCTCTTGGCGCGGTTTGGCAACGGTGCCGGCTTAGTATCGCGACAGGCGGATGGTCGCGTTGCGCACGCATTTGATGAGGCGCCAGTCGCAGCGCAGACACTTGCTCTGACGGCCTCCCCAGTCGCCTGCTCCCCCGGCCCTGTCGGCACACCTGCCCAGGCAATTCGCCGCCTGGTCTTCACAGCGCCATTGCTGTGCCTCTCCCGTAGAGTTCAGAAGCAATCCAGTGCCAATGAGCGTGATCGCGAAAACGAGGTGTCGTGTCATGGTCGAACCTCCTTGGAAAGGCGCGCGCCCCTCTCCGAAGCCTAACGTCTCGACCGAACCAAATCCAGCAAGGCCAGGACGGCGACGGTGACGCGGATAAGCCGTGCGCCGAGTGACCGCACGCGTAGCCAGTCGAAAGCAGAAAGATGCTCGATCGGGGACGTCGCGAAAGCGACTCACGAATGATGCGTTGCCACCAGTATATCGATAAGTGCATCTTCTTAACGTTCTAACTAGCGGTTGTTCGCCAAAAATGCAGCCCGTGACAGTTTTTCTGCGCGCGCGGCCAAACTTAGTTTCGCGTTAAGGCACCTGCTGCAATCTAGCTGGCGGGCGGATCATGATACTCCTGAAATGAGAGGAGCATCAGTGGCTTGGGGTAGTCGAATAATGGCTGGAGCTGGTATTTTCCTACTTTTTTCTGGGCAGAATTACGGTCTTTTCGCCGTAAAACCCACGGACTGCGTTGGGGGCCTGTCGAAGGTTGGGCGAATGTGTGACTGAAAAGTCATAGGGGAATTGGGTTCCGTTTGTTAACTTGCAAGCCAATTGGGCAGTTGGGCGGCCCCGGTCGTAATCGACCGCAAGTTATCTTTGTCAGGCGTTCTACGGGGCGGGGAATGAAATCGGCTTATTTTGGAATCGCCAGCCTGTTTTTGGCTGCAGCTACGCCCGTTTCCGCGGAGCCTTTTTCCATCAACGACGCACTGAAGCAGGCCACCCTGACCAATCCGGGTGTCGGTGAGGCGTCGGCGAATCGACGCGCCACGGAATCGGAGCTGCGCCAGACTCAAAGCACATTGCTGCCGCAGGTTCGGCTGGAGGCGCGATACGGTCCGGAAAAATTCGACCAGAGCGCTGCGGTGGTGAGTTCATCCGCCACGCCAATACCGGCGCCGGGAGCCGGCGGCTGGCGCAACGGATCTCAAGGATCGGTCGTCGTCCGGCAAGTGCTGTTTGACGGGTTTGCATCCATCAATGACATCTGGCGCCAGTCGGCGAGGGTCAACGCGGCGGCCTTCCGGGTCAAGGAGCGGACCGAACTCATCGCGCTGGATGCGGCGGAAGCTTACGTCGACGTGGTCCGCTATATGCGGCTCATCGAACTTGGACAGCAGAATGTCGCCATCCATGAGAAGATATTTTCGAACGTCAACTCGCGCTTCACGGGTGGACGAGCCGGCGAAGGCGATCTGGAAACAGCGCGGGAGCGGGTCGAAAACGCCCGCGCGACGCTGGCGGAATTCCGCAGAAGCCTCGAAGACGGTCGCGCCAAGTACCGCAGGGTCGTCGGACTCGAGCCGCACAATCTCCGCTTCCCGGGCCCCCTGTCGGGATTGCCGGCAACCAGGGATGAGGCGCTGGCTGTAGCGGTCCGCTTCAATCCGACGATCAGGGCAGCGCAGGCCGACGTTGACGCGGCCAAATACGCTTTCAAGGTCACCGACGGCGCTTTCGTCCCCAACCTGTCGCTCGAGGGCCGCGCCACTCACTCCGACAACACCTATCCCTATCTCGGCGTCACCCATGACGACTATAGCGGCAAGGTCGTCATGTCCTGGGACATCTTCCGCGGCGGCCAGGATGCGTGGCGCCGTAACGAGATGGCCGAGCGTCATACCGAGGCAACCATGCGTCATGCGCGGTTGCAGCGCGATGCACTGGAGTCCATCGACAAGGCCTGGGCCGGGCGTACGGTCACGGCAACGCGTGTCGCAGCCTTGACGCGTCAATTGCAGGCCGACCGCAAAGCCATCGCGGCCTACGAAAAGGAATACGAACTCGGCCAGCGCTCGTTGATCGATCTGCTGAATGCGCAGAACCAGTATTTCAACGCCGCCGTCTCGCTGACGTCGTCGCGCGGCGTCATCGTCTTCGCCGACTACCAGATGCTGGCAGCGATGGGGACGCTGCTCGAATACCTCAAGGCGCCCCCTCCGGTGGATGCCGCGCCGGTCGATTTGATGCCGATTGGTCTGCCCGCTTATACGCTTCCTACACCTCGCGTGAATCTGCCCCAGACCGGCTCTGAGCCGCTGCGTGTTGCGACTCCGGCCGTTGCGCCCTCCGCAGCCCCCCTCGCCTATGCTGCTGCCAGCGAGCCGCGCGATGCCTTTAGCGACCGCTGGCATCGCGGCTCGGCTGCCGCGCGAATGCTCGGAGCGCCGGAGTGGTTCGCCCAGAAGAACGGCCTTGCCCCAGACCTGGTCACCAGCCACGTCGATCCGACGGTGCAGCCCTCGATGTCGTATGCTTCGGCGAATGGCGGCAAGCCGCATTGGCTGCTGTCGGCGTTTCCCTCCGACAGGAAGTAAGCGCGTTAAGGTTTACCCTGTGTGAGTAGGCCCCGGCGCGACGAAGGCGCCGGTTCCTCTATTAACTGTCTGACAGGAAAGCTGAATCCGGCGTGTGCTTGGCAAAGCGAACTACTATATTCTGACAATTGTTAGCCGCGCCCCGGTTTGGCGGGACTTATTCATGATCAGAGGCATTTGCTTTGTTCTCGCGGACCCCCAAACAGGCTGAAGACCGCCCGATCGACGACGAGCCAGACAGGATCGGTGGACCTGTCGATCTCAGCACGCCAGGATCCGACCCCCTCGCCGCTTCCCTGACTTATCTGGCTGCCCATCACGGCCGCGCCGTGAGCAGGGACGCTCTGCTGGGCGGCCTTCCGATCCTCGACGGACAGCTCTCGGTGGCCTTGTACGACCGGGCTGCCCGGCGGGCCGGACTGGAGACCGAGGCCATCAAGCGGGACATTGCCGACATCCCCGCGATCGTTCTTCCAGCCGTCCTGATCATGCGGAACGGTACGGCACTGATCCTCCTCGGGATCGATGCGGATAATCAGAGCGTCAAGGTACTCGACCCGACAATTCAAAATGGCGCCCCGCAGGTCCTGAGCATCAAGGCGTTGAGCGCCGACTATACCGGCTACACCTTCCTGGTGAGGGCAGCAGCCGAGGCTAACGCGCGTGCCGTTGCTGCCGGAGATCTGCCTCGCAACCATTGGTTCTGGTCGGTGGTCAAGGTCCACTGGCGCAGTTACGGGCACATCGCGCTGGCGGCCCTCCTGATCAACATACTTGCGCTGGCGATGCCCCTGTTCACCATGAGCGTGTACGACCGGGTCATTCCCAACGGCGCCATTCCATCGCTCGTTGCATTGTCCGTCGGCATGGGCATTGCCGTCGTGTTCGACTTCGTGCTGCGGGCCGTGCGGAGCCGCATGATCGACGTCACCGGCAAGACCATGGACGTCGTGCTGGCGGCAAATATTTTCGAGCACGTCATGGCGGTCAAGATGGCGCAGCGGCCGGCCTCGGTCGGCATCCTCGCCAATCAGCTGCGTGACGTCGACTCGGTGCGCGAG
>DAIMKE010000406.1:0-5565 GCA_036721875.1 Bradyrhizobium sp.
GGTGCGGCCCGGGCAGATCACGCGGATCGGCGGCTTCTGGCTCAGCATGGTGCGCACCTGCACCGGCGACGTATGCGTGCGCAACAGCATGCGCGAACCGTCTTCCTTCGGGTTGAAGAAGAACGTGTCGTGCATCTCGCGCGCCGGATGGCCCTCGGGAAAGTTCAGTTTTGTGAAGTTGTAGTCGTCGGTCTCGATGTCGGGACCTTCGGCGATCGAAAAGCCCATGTCGGCGAAGATCGTGTTGACCTCCTCGAAGACCTGACTGAGCGGATGAATGCGGCCCTGCTCGGCCGGGCTCTCACGCAAGGGCAGCGTGACGTCGATGGTCTCGGAGGCAAGCCGCGCATCGAGCGCGGCGGACTTCAGGATATCGCGGCGCGCGGACAGCGCCTGCGTAACCTTGTCCTTGGCGAGGTTGATCGCCGCGCCTTGCGTCTTGCGCTCGTCCGGCGACATCTTGCCAAGGGTTGAGAGCAGCGCCGAGATCGAGCCCTTCTTGCCGAGCGCCGCGACGCGCACGGCTTCGAGCGCGGCTTCGTCACCCGAAGCGGCGATCTGGCTGAGGATTTCGGATTCGAGTTGAGCGAGGTCGGTCATGGCAATCCCTTCTGACTAGGATGCTCAGCGCCGATGCTCCTAGCCCGTCATGCCCGGGCAATAGCGCGAAGCGCGTCTTCGCGCCAGACGTCCCGGGCATCCACGTCTTACAGCATTTGCGAGAAGAGAAGACGTGGATGGCCGGGACAGGCCCGGCCATGACGACTTCGGCAGGCATTGCAGAAGAACGGCCTTAGGCCGCCAGCGCAGCCTTGGCCTTCTCGGCGATCGCCTGGAACGCCGCGGGCTCGGCGATGGCGAGATCCGACAGCACCTTGCGGTCCACCGTGATGCCCGACTTCGACAGGCCGTTGATGAAGACGCTGTAGGTCATCCCGAACGGACGAACCGCGGCGTTGATGCGCTGGATCCAGAGCGCGCGGAAGGTACGCTTCTTGCGCTTGCGGTCGCGGAAGGCATATTGGCCGGCCTTCTCGACCGCGGCCTTGGCGGCGCGGATGGTGTTCTTGCGGCGGCCGCGGAAGCCCTTGGCAGCCTTGTAGACTTTCTTGTGCCTGGCGTGAGAGGTCACACCGCGTTTGACGCGAGACATGACTGTAATCCTTGATCAGAAATGAGGTGACGGGATCGCCGCTCGGGCGCGGCTCGGCTGTGAGCGGGGCGAACGCGATCAGGCGTTCGGCAAGAAGTACTTCTTGACGTTGTCGCCGTCGGTCTTGAACAGCACGCGGGTGCCGCGGAGCTGACGAATCTGCTTCTTCGTCCGCTTGATCATGCCGTGGCGCTTGCCGCGCTGGGCGTGCATCACTTTGCCGGTGGCAGTCACCTTGAAGCGCTTTTTGGCGCCAGACTTGGTCTTCAGCTTGGGCATTTGGCTCTCCTGTGGCCACGAACGCGCCCGAGGGGCGCTTCTGTGGCTTAAAATGCTCGTTAGAGCGTTGAAAGTGCTCAGGTTTTCTCAAAAATGAGACGACCCGCACGGACACCGACACGGCAGCCCTTGATCAGCCGGGCGATGAAGGTTGGGCTTATGGCAGAGGAAGGGCGGATTGGCAACGATGAACCGCTCAAACCGGGGCTGCTGCCTGATCGTTGACACCAGGGGCCGGCATCGCGGAATCGGGCTACGGAACGAGAAAACGGCCCGCCGGGTCATCCGATGGGCCGCTTCGCATCAGACAAATTCGGTCTATCCGAATCAGCGCGGCGCCAGCACCATCACGACCTGGCGGCCTTCGAAACGCGCGTCCTGCTCGACCTTGGCGAACTCGGCGACATCGGCCTTCACCTTGTCCAGCAGCTTGGTGCCGATTTCCTGGTGCGCCATTTCGCGGCCACGGTAGCGCAAGGTGATCTTGACCTTGTCGCCTTCCTCGAAGAACCGCTGCATCGCGCGCATCTTCACGTCGTAATCGTGATCGTCGATCATCGGCCGCAGCTTGATCTCCTTGATCTCGACGACCTTCTGCTTCTTGCGGGCCTCGGCGGCCTTCTTCTGCGCGGAATACTTGAACTTCCCGTAGTCCATGATCTTGCAAACGGGAGGATTGTTGTTCGGCGAAATCTCGACGAGATCCATGCCGGCCTCAACGGCCATCTTGACGGCAACCACGGTCTCGACCGTTCCATGGTTGAGGCCGGTCTGATCGATCAGCTGGATCTGCGCGTTGCGGATTTCATCATTGGTGCGCGGCCCGTCTTTGGTTGCGGCGGGCGGGGCTCTGTTGGGACGGCGAATGGGTAACTCTCCAAAGTTGTGACGGAAGGGCTATATTTTGAAGCAATACGCGGCGCGGGGCAAGTGAACTCGCTGTCTGCGCCCGAAAACCGTCAAATGCGAGGCATTTTGATCACGCCCGGCAAATATGGCGCGGCGCCGTGATCCGCAAGGACGCCGTGCCGCTGCTTGACCGAACCGGCGGGCTCGCGGACAAGCGGCGGGCGGGAGTGACAAAACCATGATCAATTCAGCTGCAATCGACCAGGAACCGGCGTTTATCGAGGTGGGAGAGGGCGAAGGCCGCCGCCGCATCGCGGTACGCGCTCGCGCGGGCGGCTCGCCGGGCAGCACAAGCGGTGCGCCCGGCAGCACAAGTGGCGCGCCCGGGCTGTTCTGGCTCGGAGGTTTCAATTCCGACATGCGGGGCACCAAGGCCCTGGCGCTGGACGAATGGGCCGCGGCACACCGCCGCGCCTGTGTCCGGTTCGACTATTCCGGCCACGGCGAATCGGGCGGCGCCTTCGCCGACGGCACCATCGGGCGCTGGCTGGAAGAGAGCCTTGCGGTGTTCGAGCAGTTCTGCCGGGGGCCGCAGGTCGTGATCGGCTCCTCGATGGGCGGCTGGATGGCGCTGCTGCTGGCGCGGGCGATCGCCAAACGCCAGGCGGCGGGCGCCACGCTCGCCGGGCTGGTGCTGATCGCGCCGGCGCCCGACTTCACCGAGCAATTGATGTGGAACAACTTTTCGGAAGCGATCCGCGACGAGATCGCGACCAAGGGGGTGTGGCTGCGGCCGTCGGAGTACGGCGACGGCACGCCCTATCCGATCACGCGCGCACTGATCGAGGAGGGGCGTAACCATCTGCTGCTCGGCAGTGCCATCGAGGTCGGATGCCCGGTGCGCATCCTGCAGGGCGCGCAGGACCCCGATGTGCCCTGGCAGCACGCCTTTGCATTGGCGCACCGCCTGCCGGCCGAGGACGTGGTGCTGACCATGATCCAGGACGGCGACCACCGCCTGTCGCGTCCGCAGGATATCGCGCGGATCATGGCGGCGGTGGCGGAGATGGGGTGAGGTCTTTCCCAACCACGGTGTCATCGTCCGTGCAGGCGGGCGATCCAGTACGCCGCAGCCTATCGATCAAACGCGCTTTCTCTGGAATACTGGATGCCCGCCTACGCGGGGAATGACGACCGCGACGGGGAGCCAACGCCATGAACACTTCGATCATGCTCCGCGCCTTCTGCGATGCCGTCGAACAGCGCAACGGCAAGGCGTTCGCCGAACTGTTCACCGAGGACGGCGTCTACCACGACGTTTTCTACGGCGCCTTCAAGGGCCGCGCGAAAATCGCCGAGCTGATCGACGACTGGTTCTACCGCACGGCAGAAGATTTCCGCTGGGACATGCACACGCCCGTCAGCGACGGCCACACGCTCTATGCGCGTTATACTTTCAGCTACCGCTCGACGCTGCCGGAGGCCGAGGGCGCGCGGGCGATGTTCGAGGGCGTCGCGATCATGCAACTGCGCGACGGCAAGATTCTGGAGTATCATGAGGTCGCCAACACGGCGCCGGCGTTCGTCGACATCAAGTTCGCGGCGGAGCGCATTGCGAAGATCGTCGCCAGGCAGGGCGCGGCGCTGAAGGCGCGGCCGGAGATGAAGCGGCATCTGGTGTGAAGTCCGGCAAATTCTCTCCTCCGTCATTCCGGGGCATCGCGCAGCGATGAGCCCGGAATCCATTTGGCCCCGCAACCGAGGAGAGATGGATTCCGGGCTCGTGCTGCGCACGCCCCGGAATGACGATGTGAAAGTTGGGCGCGCTTACCTCACGGCGGCGGAACGTTCGTCATCGGCTTGCGCTGCGCCAGCGCCGCCACCGTCGAAGTGCCGATCGGGCCTTTCTCGTCATAGAGCCAGCATTCGCCGATCGCGATGCCGTCGCGGGCATGATGGTTCACCACGTCGAAGCCGATCCAGCGCGTCACCGGCAGGCGGTGCAGATACAGCGTGACGTCGCTGTTGATGTAGCCGAGCCCTTTGTCGCCGGCATTGGCGAAGGGGCTGGCGAAATCGGCGCCGGTGGCGACATGGACGAACGGCGACATCGGCGTGCCCTCGACCAGTTCGCGGACCTCGCTCATCCATAACCGTCGCGGCCCAAGCGAGCCCATGTGGCCTATAATCGGCCGCGTCGTCCATTTGCCGTTCATGCCGAGTTTTGGATCGGCCGGGACCGGGATCGTGTCGGGCAACGGTGCGTCCCAGTTCGCGGGCGACCAGACGTTGCCGGGCGCATTTTCCGTTCGGCGCAACAACTGGCACGAGGCGCGCGCCATGCTGGTGCCGCCGGAGAAGAACTCGGCCTCCACCACCTTGATGCGCATGCCGTCGCGGATGAGTTTTGTGGTGACTTCCACCGGCGTCAGGATGTTCGGCAGCCGGAACATGTCGACCGTCAGCCTGGCGGGTACGAATTCGTCGGAGCCGTGACGCTCCTCGATCACGTGGGCGAGGAGACCGATCACGACGCGGCCGTGCATCGAGTTCGGGTCCCACGGGCCGTTCGAGACGGGATTGGGGATAAAAGCGTCGCCGCGCCTGGCGAAGAAGGGCTGTTTTGTCATGGCCGGCGAACATGGCGGATTTCGTCTCGCCTGTCATCGTCCGCGAAAGCGGGCGATCCAGTATGCCGGGACATTCCGTTTATCCGAGATGTCCCGGAGTACTGGATGCCCCGCCTCCGCGGGGCATGACAACGAGGGTTTGCTGCCATTCTGTACGCACGCTCTCATCCGCCTCGCGACCCATCGCCTTCACAGCCAATGCTGTAAAGGCGTCCGGTGTCATCAATTGCGACAGCGCCCATACCGCCGCGCCGCGAACCAGCGGGCTCTGGTCGTCGAGCAGGCGCTCGGCCTCCTGCGCCAGCGACGGATCCTCCGCATTGCCGATCGCGATCAGCACGTTGCGGATGAAGCGGTCGCGGCCGATGCGTTTGACGGGTGATTTCGTGAACAGCGCGCGGAAGGCGGCATCGTCGAGCCGCGCGAGATACGCAAGATGCGGCGCCCGCAATTCGTGGCGTGCCGACAGTTTCGCTTCACGGCCTTCCTGCGCGAACTTGTTCCACGGGCACACTGCGAGGCAATCGTCGCAGCCATAGATGCGGTTGCCGATGCCCTTGCGAAACTCGTGCGGGATCGGGCCCTTGTTCTCGATGGTGAGGTAGGAAATGCAGCGGCGAGCATCGAGCTTGTACGGCGCGGGAAAGGCCGCGG
>DAIMKE010000406.1:5575-5938 GCA_036721875.1 Bradyrhizobium sp.
CCGCAATGATCGCGGTCGGCTTCGTCGAACGGCAGCTCGGCGGCAGAGTAGATCGCGCCGAGAAACAGCCAGGAGCCGAACTCGCGCGAGACGAGGTTGGTGTGCTTGCCCTGCCAGCCGAGCCCCGCCGCCTGCGCCAGCGGCTTTTCCATCACCGCTGCGGTATCGACGAACACTTTCACCTCCTCGCCTGACGCCGCCACCAGCCATCGCGCCAGCGCCTTCAGGCGCTTCTTGACGACGTCGTGATAGTCGTCGCCCTGGGCATAGACCGAGATCGCGCCGCGCGTGCGCTTCGCAAGCAGCGCGAGCGGATTTTCATCGGGACCGTAATTGACGCCCAGCATGATGACCGAACGCACG
>DAIMKE010000407.1:0-5918 GCA_036721875.1 Bradyrhizobium sp.
TGAAAGGGGTGGTTCGTGTCCCGGACGCGGTGCTGCGTGCAACGCTGCTCCGCGGAGCCGGGACCCACGGCAGTGAATGCACGACGTGGACCCCGGATCTGCAGCGCACCGCTTTGCGCTGCGCTGCGTCCGGGGAACGCAAGCCGCGAAGCGCGAGCTACGCCACTTCGTTGAAGCACCACGCCAAAATGCCCTTTTGCGCGTGCAGGCGGTTTTCGGCTTCGTCGAACACGACCGACTGCGGGCCGTCGATCACCTCGTCGGTGACTTCCTCCCCGCGATGCGCCGGCAGGCAGTGCATGAAGAGCGCATCGCGCTTCGCCAGCGACATCAGCTTGGCATTGACCTGATAGGGCTTGAGCACGTTGTGGCGATGCTCGCCGTCCTTGTCGCCCATCGAAACCCAGGTATCGGTGACGACGCAATCGGCGCCGCGGACCGCGGCTTCGGGATCAGTGCCGAGCACGATCGGGGCCTGGGTCGCCTTGATCCAGTCCTTCATCGCCTTGTTCGGCGCGAGCTGCGGCGGGGTCGCGACGTTGAGCTGGAACTTGAAACGCTCGGCCGCATGCGCCCACGACGCCAGCACGTTGTTGTCGTCGCCGGTCCAGGCCACGGTGCGGCCTTCGATCGGTCCGCGATGTTCCTCGAAGGTCATCAGGTCCGCCATCACCTGGCAGGGGTGCGAGCGCCGCGTCAGCCCGTTGATGACGGGCACGGTGGCGTGCGCGGCGAGCTCCAGCAGCGCATCATGGTTGAGGATGCGGATCATGATCGCATCGACATAGCGCGACAGCACGCGTGCGGTATCGGCGATGGTCTCGCCGCGGCCGAGCTGCATCTCCGCACCCGTGAGCATAATGGCCTCGCCGCCGAGCTGGCGCATGCCGACATCGAACGACACCCGCGTGCGCGTCGACGGCCGTTCGAAGATCATCGCCAGCGTTTTGCCTTCGAGCGGCTTTTCGGCCTTTCCGTGCGCCTTGAGCTTTGCCTTCATGGCGATGCTGGCGGCCAGCATGTTGCGCAGCTCGGCCGGCGGCAGCTCGCTGATATCGAGGAAGTGACGGAGGGATTTGCTCATCACCCCGCGGCCTTCTTCATTTGCTCGGCAGCCAGCGCCGCGCAGGCGCGCTCGAGCATCTGCACGGATTGATCGACCTCGGCCTCGTTCACGATCAGGGGCGCCAGGAAGCGCACCACGTTGTCACCCGCACCCACGGTCAGGAGTTTCTCATCGCGCAGCGCGTTGACCAGATCGCCGGACGGCACCACGGCCTTGACCCCGATCAGGAGACCTTCGCCGCGCACTTCGGAGAGCACGGCGGGATAGCGATCGACGACGGAGGCGAGCTTCTGTTTCAGGAGCAGCGACATTTTCTGCACATGCTCGAAGAAGCCGGGCTTCAGCATCACGTCGAGCACGGCGTTGGCAGCCGCAATCGCCAGCGGATTGCCGCCGAAGGTCGAGCCGTGCGAGCCCGGCGTCATGCCGGATGCCGCTTCCGCGGTGGCCAGGCAAGCGCCGATCGGGAATCCGCCGCCGAGCGCCTTTGCAAGCGACATGATGTCGGGGGTGACGCCGAGGCGCTTGTAGGCGAACAGGTCGCCGGTGCGGCCCATGCCGGTCTGCACCTCGTCGAAGATCAGGAGCAGGCCGTTGTCGTCGCACAACTGGCGCAGCGCCTTGAAAAACGCGTTCGGCGCCGAGCGCACGCCGCCCTCGCCCTGCACCGGTTCGATCAGGATGGCTGCGGTCTGCGGACCGATGGCCTTCTTGACCGCTTCGAGATCGCCGTGCGGCACCTGGTCGAAGCCATCCAGCGGCGGCCCGAAACCTTCGAGATATTTTGCCGAGCCGGTCGCGGCGAGCGTGCCCAGCGTGCGGCCATGGAAGGCGCCCTCGAAGGTGACGAGGCGATAGCGTTCGGGATGCCCCTTGGCGGCGTGATAGCGGCGCGCGACCTTGATGGCGCATTCCATCGCTTCCGCGCCGGAGTTACAGAAGAATACGAAATCCGCAAAGCTCTGCTCGCACAGCCGCGCCGCGAGCCTGTCGCCGTCAGGCGACTTGAACAGGTTCGACATGTGCCACAGTTTGGTGGCCTGCTCCTGCAGCGCCGCGACGAGTTGCGGATGGCAATGGCCCAGCGCGTTGACCGCGACGCCCGAGGTGAAATCGAGATAGCGCTCGCCATTGGTTGCGATCAGCCACGCGCCTTCACCGCGCTCGAAGCCGAGATCGACCCTGGCAAAGACGGGGAGCAGATGCGACGTGGCGCTATTGGTCATGGCAATCACTGAGGTTCTGACCGGCTACGGAACGCGCGAGCATTGGCGCGAACGCGGCAGCAGCCGGTCTTGCGAAAACGAAACGTGCCGCCTCTTAAGGGCGGCACGTGAGAGGTATTCTATGTGGGCGGCGGTCGCTGTCAACACGGCACGGGCCTGCATTTGAAGCGCTGAAGGCGGCCTTCCTGCAGCGCGAGATAAGGTTAATTCCGTAGGATTGCGGTGTGGTGCAAAACACGCACTGCAGCGCGGAGATGCCGGAACATGTGGACGCATCGGCGCGGACTCTTGCGCCCGAGTCCGGCCATATTGTAGTTTTTCGGCTGTCGGGTACGACATCTCGTGCGGCGGTTCTGATCCCAAGAGTACATTTTGTAGAGCGTAAACGTTCGGGCGCTTATATCGCGCCCGGCGAGGGCTAAGGGATTCTGACCGCAGGGATTTTTGAGACGAATGGCGGCGTCCGTTTGACACCGAAGTCGTCTCCAGCGCCGCCCCGATTGGCCGGCGCGATGCGAAGGGAAGAATGCGATGACGGTATTGACCTGGTCCGACGATCGCGTCGAGCAACTGAAAAAGCTCTGGGAGGCTGGACTTTCGGCCAGCCAGATCGCGGCGGAGCTCGGCAATGTGACCCGCAACGCCGTGATCGGCAAGGTGCACCGGCTGGGCCTGTCCGGCCGCGCCAAGAGCCCCTCCTCGGCAGCGCCCCGGCAGCGCAAGGCGCGCCCCGCGCAGCACATGATGCGGGTGTCGCGCCCGGTCTCGCGCGGAAACACCGCGCTCGCGCATGCCTTCGAGGTCGAGCTGGAGCCCGATCCGATCGCCTTCGACAACGTGGTGCCGATGAGCCAACGTCTGTCACTGCTGGAATTGAACGAGGCGACCTGCCACTGGCCGGTCGGCGATCCCTCGAGCCCCGAGTTCTTCTTCTGCGGCGGCAAGGCGCTCACCGGCCTGCCCTACTGCGCACATCACTCGCGCGTCGCCTATCAGCCGGCTGCCGATCGGCGCAGGCAGCCGCCGAAGCAGACGCGGTAAGAGCGCACATTCATATGTGTAGTCGTCCCGGCGAAGGCCGGGACGCATAACAACCAATGTTTGTGGTTAGGCCACGCTGGGTCTCCAGCGCATTTCAACAATCGAGATTTGTGTTTGTGGGTCCCGGCTCGAGGCCGGGACGACGGCGGAGTCTCGCTACTCCACTACTCCGCCTTCGCAAACCTGTCGTCCAATGCGTAGCCGGCGCCGCGGACGGTGCGGATCGGGTCCTGTTCGCGGCCGGGATTGAGCAGCTTGCGCAGGCGGCCGATATGCACGTCGACGGTACGCTCGTCGATGTAGATGTCGCGGCCCCAGACGCTGTCGAGCAACTGCTCGCGACTGAAGACGCGGCCGGGATGCTCCAGGAAAAACTCCAGCAGACGATATTCGGTCGGGCCGAGATCGATCGAGCGGCCCGAACGCGCGACGCGGCGCTTCTCGCGGTCGAGTTCGATGTCGCCATAGGTCAGCACGGTGGCGAGGCGCTCGGGGCTTGCCCGCCGCAACAGGCCCTTCACCCGCGCCAGAAGTTCCGGCACCGAGAACGGCTTGACGATGTAGTCGTCGGCGCCGGTCGCAAGACCCCTGATCCGCTCGCTTTCCTCGCCGCGCGCGGTCAGCATGATGATCGGCAGCTGTCGCGTCTCCGGCCGCGCCCGCAGGCGGCGGCACAGTTCGATGCCCGAGAGGCCCGGCAGCATCCAGTCGAGCACGACGAGATCGGGCACCCGCTCTTTCAGCCTGGTATCGGCATCGTCGCCGCGGCCGACGGTTTCGACATCATAGCCTTCGGCGTCGAGGTTGTAGCGCAACAGCGTAGTCAGCGCCTCCTCGTCTTCGACAACCATAATGCGCGCGCTCATTCCTTTGTCCCTCAGCTATTCGGTACCGTGGCCGCAAACGACGTCGTGTCACCCTTCGGGCGCTTGTCGAGCATCTGCTGGCCTTCGATCATGTAGAAAACGGTTTCGGCGATGTTGGTGGCGTGATCGCCGATCCGCTCGATGTTCTTGGCGCAGAACATCAGATGGATGCAGAACGAGATGTTGCGCGGATCTTCCATCATGTAGGTGAGCAGTTCGCGGAACAGCGAAGTGCAAATGGCGTCGACTTCCTCGTCGCCCTTCCAGACCGCCATCGCGGCCGGCAGATCGTGCGCTGCGTAGGCATCCAGCACCGACTTGACCTGCGACTGCACCAGGTCGGTCATGTGTTCCAGCCCGCGGATCAGCTTCAGCGGCTGGAAATCGTTTTCCAGCGACGCCACCCGCTTGCCCATGTTCTTGGCGAGGTCGCCAATCCGTTCCAGGTCGGTGGCGACGCGCATGGCGCCGACGATCTCGCGCAGGTCGATCGCCATCGGCTGGCGCCGCGCGATGGTCAGCACCGCGCGTTCCTCGATCGCATGCTGCAGGCGGTCGATCTCGAGGTCGGCAGCGACGACGCGCTTGCCGAGCACGACGTCGCGGCGGATCAGCGCGTCGACGGATTCGGTGATCATGCGCTCGACCAGGCCACCCATCTCGGCGACGAGGCGGGTCAGTTCCTGAAGATCGCTATCGAACGCCTTGGCGGTATGCTCTGAAGCCATGTCAATCTCCTCGCGGCGTGCGCTTAGCCGAACCGGCCGGTGATGTAATCCTGGGTTCGTCGATCGCTCGGCGAGGTGAAAATCTTGTTGGTGTCGTCGAACTCGACCAGTTCGCCCAGATACATGAACGCGGTCTTGTCGGAGACGCGCGCCGCCTGCTGCATGTTATGGGTGACGATGGCGATGGTGTAGTCCTCCGCCAGCTCCTGGATCAGCTCTTCGACCTTGGCGGTCGAGATCGGGTCCAGCGCCGAGCAGGGTTCGTCGAACAAAATCACCTCGGGCCGCACCGCAACCGTGCGGGCGATGCAGAGCCGCTGCTGCTGACCGCCAGACAGCGAGAGCCCGCTTGCATTGAGCTTGTCCTTGACCTCGTTCCACAGCGCGCCGCCGCGCAGCGCCTTCTCGACCCGGCCGTCCATCTCCGACTTGGAGATCTTCTCGTAGAGGCGGATGCCGAACGCGATGTTTTCGTAGATCGTCATCGGGAACGGCGTCGGCTTCTGGAACACCATGCCGACGCGGGCACGCAGCAGATTGAGGTCGAGCTTGGGATCGAGGATGTTGGTCTGGTCGAGCATCAACTGGCCGGTCGCCTTCTGGCCGGGATAGAGGTCGTACATCCGGTTGAAGATCCGCAGCAGGGTGGACTTGCCACAGCCGGACGGGCCGATGAAAGCGGTGACGCGATTGGTACCGAGCGTCAGGTTGATGTTCTTCAGCGCATGGTGCTCGCCATAATAGAAGTTGAGATTGCGCGCCGTCACTTTCGGCGGCGCTTCCGGCAAGGTCACCGGAGCAGCGGGTCCGCTGGCGGAACTCACGGATACGGAGAGATCGTTCATTTGGATGTCCTCTCGGCGCCAAGGATGCGCGCGCCAATGTTAAGGGCAAGTACGGTGAGCGTAATCAGCAGGGCGCCGGCCCAGGCGAGCTGCTTCCAGTAGGCGTAGGGGCTCTGCACGAAGTTGTTGATGGTGACCGGCAGGTT
>DAIMKE010000408.1:0-5917 GCA_036721875.1 Bradyrhizobium sp.
GGCTTCATCGTTGCCGACGACAAGGGATTTTGGGTCGAGGTAAAACGGCTCGGCCAATATCAACTGCGGTCGGTCGCGCCCGGCGTTCCCGCTTACGAGATCACCCACTCCCATTCGCGGTTCGCCTTGCGGCTTCGGATCACCCCGGACCCGCTGCGCGATGTGCTTGCGATCGAATGTCGCCTTGAGAGCGACGATCCGGCGTTGCGCTCTTATGTGCTGCTTGCTCCCCACCTCGGCGCCACCGGCTACGGCAATCGCGCCGTGCTCGCCGAGCATCGCGGCCGCCGTTTTCTGTCTGCTGAACGGTCGCCATTTGCGATGGCTCTCGCCGCCGTGGACGAACGTCAGCAGGACGCCATTATTCGGACGAGCGCAGGGTATGTCGGCGCCAGCGATGGGTGGCAGGACTTCGCCCGCAACGGAAGGATGGCGTGGGAGTACCCGGCCGCAGGCCCGGGAAACGTCGCGCTCTTGGCGGAATTGCCGCGATTTAGCGTGCTCGCTTTGGGCTTCGCAAGCAGCCAGGGTGCAGCAGCGACACTGGCCGTCTCATCGCTGATGCAGCCGTTCGATCGCCTCCTGGAAGCTCAAATCTCCGATTGGAGCGCTTGGCACCGCAGTTGTGGTGAATGTTGCGCCCGGCCAGTGGGGGCTCCGGCACATTTACAGGATCAGTTTGTTACATCGGTTACCGTTTTGCGCACGCACCTGGACAAGACCTATCCAGGCGCCATGGTGGCGAGCCTTAGCGTACCTTGGGGCGACACTGGCAACGAGCGGGGAGGTTATCATCTGGTCTGGCCTCGAGATCTCGTCGAATGCGCCACCGCGCTTCTCGCCTTCGGAGGGGAGGCGGAAGCGCGCAACACCCTGCGCTATCTGATCGCAACGCAAAATGTGGAAGGACACTGGCAGCAAAATCAATGGCTGGGCGGAGAACCCTATTGGCGAGGGGTCCAACTGGACGAAGCGGCGTATCCGGTTCTATTGGCCGCTCTCCTGGCTGACCGGGAGGCCCTGGGCGGGATCGAGCCGCAGGACATGATCCGTCGCGCGCTGGGCTGTATCGCCCGGCTCGGTCCCTCCACGGACCAGGACCGCTGGGAAGAAAACAATGGACTGAACGCATTCACCCTTGCCACCTGCATCGCGGCACTTGTCGCAGGCGGATCGCTGCTTGAGGAGAGGGCGCGGCACTGGGCAACGGCGCTGGCAGACTTCTGGAACGCCCATCTGGAAGACTGGATGGTCGCTTACGGTTCCGATATGGCAAAAGAATTCGGGGTTGCCGGATACTATGTCCGCACTTCGCCCGCTTCAGTGATTTCCGATGGGAAAGGCGCGCTCGACGAACTCGTGCCAATCCGCAATCGGAGCGATGGGGTGAGAATGCGGGCGAGCGAACAAATCAGCACCGATTTCCTCCGCCTGGTCCGCTTCGGCCTTCGCAACGCCGCCGATCCACTCGTTCTCGATACCATCAGGCTCGTGGACCGGCTTCTCAAGCTGGAAACCCCTTCTGGTGCAGTTTGGTACCGCTACAACGGGGATGGCTATGGCGAGTACGACGATGGGCGGCCGTATGATGGCGCCGGTCGAGGCCGGCCTTGGCCGCTGCTTGCCGGCGAGCGAGGCCACTACGCATTGAGCGCCGGCGAAGATCCGTTGCCCATGCTCGATATGATGGCCGCTTCAGCAAGCCGGGGCGGCATGATACCCGAACAGGTCTGGGATGGTTCACCAATTCCGCAGCGGCGATTGTATCCGGGTCGCCCCACGGGATCGGCCAT
This sequence comes from Bradyrhizobium sp., assembly GCA_036721875.1. Lineage (GTDB taxonomy): Bacteria > Pseudomonadota > Alphaproteobacteria > Rhizobiales > Xanthobacteraceae > Bradyrhizobium. Next base: position 1,794 of record DAIMKE010000408.1, read on the forward strand.
GCCACTCGCGTGGGCGCATGCCGAGTTCATCAAGCTCGCTGTGTCACGCAACCACGGCCGACCAGTCGATCGACCAGAAGCCGTCTGGAAACGATATGGGGGGACAAAGAGAACGTCCGCTTACGCGTTTTGGTGGCCTCACGCTCAGATCCGGTCAATTGTCGCGGGTTGCCGCCTGGTCATTGGGCTGCCCCGGGCAGCTATGGTGCACTGGGGGATTGATGGGTGGCGCGAAGTTAGGGATCTCGAAGCAATAGACACCGGCCTCGGCTTCTGGGTCGCGGAACTCGACATCCGCCAACTGAGAGAGGGTGGGCGCATCGACTTCACCATTCGTTGGCAGGAAGATGGTTGGGCAGGGATCGACTATCGGATAGAGATCGCATCCGGCCGCCGGAATGTGGAACGGATTTCCGTTTGCCAAGCTCCGACAGCGACGCGAACAGATTTGGTAAAGTTGTAGAATTCACTCTGCCTCTCTCTTCGATCGCTGGAGACGATCATGCATCGCTATGTTCGGATACTAACTGTGGTTTGCGCCGCGGGTGTCCTCGCGACCACTGGAGCCGCTTTTGCAACCGACACCTCGGAGCTGGCGCGAGCGGCCTTCCAAGCCAACGAGCTCCGCCAGTTCCCCGTGGCAATCGGCCTGTTCAACAAGGCAATCGCGGACGGGCAACTCTCGAAGAAGCAACGGGGCCTGCTGTTGTTCGGCCGCGGAACAGCCTATCAGCAGCTCGGGATGAAAGAAGCCGCCCTGACCGATCTCGACGGGGTAGTCGCGCTGTTGCCCGACTTTCCTGGCGGATACGTTTATCGCGCCCTGATCTGGACCGCGGAACGGCGATACGAGGAGGCGGTCACGGATTTGCAACAAGCCAATCAGCTTGCCCCGAACGACGCGGGCGTGCTTCTGAATCTCGGTAACCTCTACTCTCAAACCCACAGATTCGGGCTTGCACTAGAAAAATACGACCAGGCGATTCGGCTCCGCCCGGATTTCGACAAAGCCTACTACAACCGGGCCGGCGCCTATATGGTCAAGCACGATTTCGCACGCGCGATGGCGGATTTCGACAAGGCGATCGAGCTTCGCCCCACATTTGCCGATGCCTTCGCAAATCGCGGGGCCCTGCACCTCGCAAACGGAAACCTCGAGAGAGCTCTCGCTGACTTGAACACGGCCGTGGAGCTCGCGCCGCGGAACGTGAGGTATCACGACGCCCGTGCAAATGCCTATCTGGTTGAGGCCCGCTACGGCGACGCACTCGCCGATTTCGATGAAGCGTTGCAGATTGATCCAGGTAATCCTGCGCTGTATTTCGGACGCGGCCGCGCCAACCTGTTCCTTGAAAACACGGCGGCGGCGATCGACGACCTCCAGATTGCGGTACGCTTGCGGCCAACCGATGCTAACGCTGCCATCTGGCTGCACATCGCACGCCTTCATGCCAAGGCAGCCGACGAAAATGAGTTCGCCGCCAATGCCGCAAGAGTAAAGCGTGACGTTTGGCCTGGCGCGGTGCTGGACCTGTACCTGGGAGCACTGACGCCGACTGAGACGCTCGCAAAGGCTCAAGAAGGCGCAGAAGAAGACTCCGACAGACGCCTTTGCGAAGCTCAGCTTTATGCCGCCGACTATGGCATCCATCGGGGCGCCTTAACCGAGGCATTGGACATCATGAAGGGAGTTGTTTCGCGCTGCCGCTCCTTTGCACTTGTCTACGCCTCGGCACGGGCGGAGCTCAATTTGGCGGGGCACTGAGGTCTCTCTTAATTGTACCGCGAAAGTAGCCCCCAAGGATCAAAGCAGCCCATTTGCGCCGAGAGGCGAGCACCCATTCTGTCCCAAGGGGGGAGTCGGAGCCATAAGGGCTAAGCTCCCGCCCGAATGAGCAACGGTCGGTTTCCTATTTGCCCATATTCATCGGCTTGGGCGCCGACGCGGATGGCGCCGTTGAGCCAGGCATCGGTACCATCCCCAGCACCATCCTGCGCTGATCATCGGTCAATATCTTGGCGGCCTCGCCCACGGCGCGGATGAATTCCAGCCTTTGATCTGCCTTCAATTTCTCGATCTCGCGGATCTTGGCCTCGACTGACGCGGCGTCCGGCTGTTCTGCCGCGGTCAGCAACCAGAGCGCCTGTTCTGCTTCGTCGATCTTACGCTGCCGGTTTGACTGGTCGACGAGGGCACGCTGTTTGACGTCGTTGAGGCTCGTCCTCTGCTGTGTAGAGAGGCCAAGTTTATCGGCATATTCGAGATAGAATCCGGTCGCGCCCACGTGATAGATGTGCGATGCACCGGGAAACCCGGGAAGATTGGTTTGCATCGACATGCCGGCGCCTGCTGGCGCGCTGCCTCCCGGCGTCTGCCCCATGGATCCCATGCAGCAGCCGCCTCCCATGCCGCCGGACGAAGTGCCGGACATTCCCCCCATGCCGCCCGACGGGCTTCCCGACATTCCGCCCATGCCGGACATCGAGCTATTGGATTGCCCCCCCATGGAGCCCATTTCCTTGTCGTCCATCATCGCGATGCGCAGGGACGGTGAGGCCGCGAGCGCTGAATTTACGAACAGCGGCGACGACAGAACGGCCCCGAGCGCGATGGCAGCTACTCGGCACCTCATTGTCGCCGGGGACGCCAGGGACATTGGCTTGTATTGACGGTCGAGATTCATCTTCGGTCCTCCTCATGCTGCGCCAATGTCACCGGCTTTTAGTGATTGGTATTTGATCTAAAGCAAACCTTGCGGTCAAATTCGTGACAATCTTTCTCATAGGGGAGGCCGCCTAGGCTTGTAAGAAACTCGCGCTTCAACCGTCTATTGAATGGCAGCCTTTCTGACATTACGGGGGAAGCGCGATGCGACAGCGGCGGAAGGCGCGTAAAGCTGGCCGAAGTGAGGGGCCGACGATAGATGTACGTGCGGCTCGAGAAGGCATCGATCCAATTCCACGAGGCCTACCAAAGATCCTGTTCGTCACCACCGAATTTGCCGACTACGTGAAAGCGGGCGGTCTTGGGGAGGTATCCGCCGCGCTGCCCCGAGCGCTCCGAAGCCAATGCGATATCCGGGTCTTGATCCCAGGCTATCGCGACGTCGTAAGCCGACTTTCGGCAATCGAGCTCGTTGGTCACTTACCATCCTGCGCCGACGTCCCGGCCTGCGACCTCGCGCGCAGCAAAACCCGCGACGGCCTCGCCGTCTATGTTCTGCTCTGCCCGCAGCTCTTTGATCGCGAAGGCGGTCCCTACAGCGACGCGACCGGCACCGACTGGGCGGACAATGATCTCCGCTTTGCCAGACTCAGTCTTGCCGCAGCACAAATGGCGTCCGGAGCGGGAGACCCAAATTGGATACCGGACCTGCTGCACCTCAATGACTGGACCTCAGCGCTCGCGCCTGCATACCTTGCGTGGAGCGGCCGGCCTACACCGAGCGTGCTGACCATACACAATCTCGCGCATCGCGGCCTGTTCTCACAGCATCACGTCGATCGCCTCGGCATTCCGCACGCAGCATTCGATATCAACGGGGTCGAGTTCTGCGGTGACATCTCATTCCTCAAAGCGGGGATTTTTTATGCCTCGCACGTCACAACCGTGAGCTCCACCTATGCCAGGGAAATCGTAACGCCCGAGCATGGTTGCGGCCTACACGGGTTGCTGAGAGGAAGGCTCGATGAGGGGCGTCTGACCGGAATTATCAACGGCATCGATGACAGCTGGGATCCTCTTACGGATCCACATCTGGTGCAGCCATTCAGCTCAGATGATTGGAAGGGAAAGAACGTCAATGCGCAGGCGCTGAGAAAGAGCTTCGGCTTGGCGGTGTCGCGCGGTCCCCTGTTTGCAATCGTCTCGCGTCTGGTCCATCAGAAGGGTCTGGATATTGCGATCGAGGCCATCGAAACGATCGTGCGGCAAGGTGGCCAGATCGTCGTTACCGGCAAGGGCGAAAGTGAGCTCGAGCACTCACTCTGCCAGATGGCCGAACAATATCCCGGCCAGCTCGGTGTCAAAATCGGATATGAGGAGAAGACCGCGCGCCAGATGCTGGCCGGAAGCGACTTTCTGCTGATGCCCTCGCGCTTCGAGCCATGCGGATTGACGCAGA
>DAIMKE010000409.1:0-5903 GCA_036721875.1 Bradyrhizobium sp.
AGGCGGTGCAGGACGATGCGGTCAAGGTCATCATTCTCGCCGGCAACGGCCCGCATTTTTCGTCAGGGCATGACCTGCGTCCCGGCGCCAAGAACACCGCCGGCACAGATTTTCCGCCGGTCGGAAATTGGGGCGGCTTTGCCGAACCCAACGCCCATGGCCGCTTTGCGCGCGAGCAGGAGATCTACCTGCAGATCACGCGGCGCTGGCGCAACCTGGCCAAGCCGATGATCGCGGAAGTGCACGGCAAGTGCATTGCCGGCGGGTTGATGCTGGCCTGGGCCTGCGACCTGATCGTCGCCAGTGACGACGCGGAGTTCTGCGATCCCGTCGTGACCATGGGCGTCTGCGGCGTCGAATGGTTCGTGCATCCCTGGGAGTTGGGTCCACGCAAGGCCAAGGAATTGCTGTTCACCGCCGACGTCTGGAACGCCGAGGAAGCGCACCGGCTCGGGATGGTCAATCACGTCGTGCCGCGCGCCGAACTTTCCACCTTCGTGATGAAACTTGCGGAGCGGATCGCAGCAAAGCCCTCCTTCGCGCTGAAGCTGACCAAAGAGGCCGTCAACCGCTCGGTCGACGTGATGGGACAACCCGCCGCGATCGATCAGGCGTTCGCGCTGCATCAGCTCTGCCACGCGCACAATCTGCAGGAGTTCGGCATGGTGGTGGATCCCGCGGGTCTCCATCCCTCCGTCCGGAAATCTGCACCGGGAAAGTAGAAAGCAGAGTAGATCAGATGGACCTCACCTTGAGCGACGAGCAGCGGCTGCTGCGCGAAAGTGCCGACCGCTTCGTCAATGAAAACTATACCGCCGATCACCGCCGCCGGACCGCCAACGATCCACTCGGCTTCAGCGCCGATCTCTGGAGGCAATTCGCCGAACTCGGCTGGCTGGCGCTGCCGATCGCGGAGGCCGATGGCGGCCTCGGCGGCGGCGCCGTCGAGGTCGGCATTTTGATGGAAGCATTCGGCCGCGGGCTCGTTTCCGAGCCGTATCTCTCCACCGTCGTGATCGGCGCATCGCTGATTTCGGAATGCGGCAGCGAGGCGCAGAAGCAGGCGTTGCTGCCGAAGATCGCCGACGGCTCGCTGGTTCTGGCGTTCGCGCATTCGGAACGCCAGGCGCGCTTCGATCTGGCGGACGTCCGCACCACCGCGAAGAAGACGCCAGACGGCTGGCGCCTCGACGGCCACAAGACCGCCGTGCTCGACGGCAACGCCGCCGGGCAGATCATCGTTTCGGCCCGCGTTGATGACGGCAAACTCTGCCTGTTCCTCGTGCCAAAAGGCACAAGCGGCCTCACCTCGCGCGATTTCGCACGGCTAGGCGGCGGCAGGGCGTGCAACCTCGACCTCAGGGATGTGCGGCTTCCCGCCGACGCCTTGCTCGGCGACGGCAGCGACGCCTTGCCGGCGATCGAAGCCGTGGTCGATCGCGCGATGGCCGCGCTTGGCGCGGAAGCCGTCGGCATCATGCAGACGCTGCTGGACCAGACGCTGGAATACACAAAAATCCGAAAACAGTTCGGACGCCCGCTGTCCGCCAACCAGGTGATCCGGCATCGGCTGGCCGACATGGCGATGCAATGCGACGAGTCGCGTTCGATGGCATTGCGCGCCGCGTTGATGGCGGATGCCGAACCGGTCGCGCGCGGCCGCGCGGCTTCCGGTGCCAAGGCCAAGATCGGCAAATGCGCGCGCTTCGTTGCCGAGCAATCAGTCCAGCTTCACGGCGCCATGGGCGTCACCGAGGAGCTCGACATCGGCTCCTATTTCAAGCGGCTGCTCGCCTTCGACACGTTGTTCGGCGGCACCGCCCATCACTATCGCCGTTACGCCGCCCTGGGCGGCCGCGCGGTGCAGGCATAACGGAGCGCAACATGGATATTACCTTCAACGCCGAGGAACGCGCCTTCGAGAAGGAAGTGCGCGACTTCATTGCGGCAAATCTCACGCCGGAAATGAAACGCGCCACCGCCCTGACACCTTCGGTGTTCTCTGATCCTGACATCGGCATGGCCTGGCAGCGCGCACTGCACAAGAAGGGCTGGGGCGCACCGGGCTGGCCGGTGGAGCATGGCGGACCGGACTGGACCCCCGCGCAGCGCTGGATCTTCGAGGCCGAAAGCGCGCGTGCCGGGGTGCCGAACGTAAATGTGATGGGCGTCAAGATGGTCGGGCCCGTCATCATCGGCTTCGGAACGCCCGAGCAGAAGAATTTCTATCTGCCGCGAATTCTCTCCGGCGAGGACTACTGGTGCCAGGGCTATTCCGAGCCTGGCTCCGGCTCCGATCTCTCTTCGCTGAAAACCCGTGCGGTCCGCGACGGCGACGACTACATCATCAACGGCACCAAGATCTGGACCACGCACGCCCATCACGCCAACCGCATGTTCGCGCTGGTGCGCACCAACGAGACCGAGCGGCAGCAGGAGGGCATCTCCTTCATCCTGATCGACATGAAGAGCCCGGGCATCACCACGCGGCCGATCCTGACCATCGGCGGCGACCACGAAGTCAACCAGGTGTTCTTCGACGACGTCCGCGTGCCCGTCGCCAATCGCGTCGGCGAGGAAGGAAAGGGCTGGACCTACGGCAAGTATCTGCTCGAGTTCGAGCGCGGCGCCGGCATCGCCTCGGCCAAGCTGCGCGACGCGCTGAAGACGATTTCCGACCTCGCCGAATCCGAGGTCACCGGCCGAGCCATCGACGATCCCGACATCGCGGTGCGGATGTCCGAGATCGAGGTCGATATAGATGCACTCGAAATGACCGAACTGCGCGTGCTGTCGGCGCTGCAGACCGGACAAAATCCCGGCGCGGTGTCGTCGCTGCTGAAACTGCGCAACAGCGAAATCCGCCAGGCGGTAACGCGGCTCGGCGTCGACGTGATCGGCAACGACGGCCTCTATGTCGAGCCGGTGCGACCGCTTTACAGACTGAACGAAACGCCGGGAATCCCGGAGGAACTGCTGCCGGTCGTTCCGGAATATCTCAACGGTCGCGCGTACACGATTTTTGGCGGCTCGTCGGAAATCCAGCGCGAGATCATCGCGAAAATGATGCTGGGGCTGTAGCTCTCTCACCTGTCATTCCGGGGGGGCGCGTAGCGCGAACCCGGAATCCATTTCGCTACGAGACTGCGGCAACGCTTCGCGTTGCCCCGGAATGACGGTGGGGAGGCCTGCCCTACACCCCCGCCTTCGCATCCCTGATCGCCTGCCAGATCTTGGCCGGCGTCAGCGGCGTGTTGAGCTGCTTGATGCCGAGCTCGCTGAGCGCATCCATCACGCCGTTGGTGACGCAGGGCGGCCCGCCGATGGCGCCGGATTCGCCGCAGCCCTTGGCGCCCAACGGATTGGTGCGGCAGGGCGCGGAATCGTCCAGCGTCACGGCAATCGGCGGAATGTCGTCGGCGCGCGGCACGCAGTAATCCTGATAGCTCGCGGTCAGCAGCTGCCCTTCCTCGCTGTAGGCGACGCCCTCATACAACGCCTGCCCGATGCCCTGGGCTACGCCGCCATGCACCTGGCCGGTCACCAGCATCGGATTGACGGCGATGCCGACGTCATCGACGGTGGTATAGCGCACCACCTTGCTGACGCCGGTTTCCGGATCGATCTCGACTTCGCAGATATGCGTGCCGTTCGGCCAGCTTGGCCCGTCGACCTCGCCCTCGGAATCGACAGACAGGCGCGCACCGTCTTCCTTCTTTGCGATCTCGAACAGGCTGATGCGCTTGTCGGTGCCGACCACCGTCAGCCAGCCGTCGCGATACTCGATATCCTCGATCGAGGCTTCCAGCACGTTGGAAGCCTTCTCGCGCGCCTTGTTGATCATGTCGTTGGTCGAGACCGCGACCGCCGTTCCGCCGACGAACAGCGAGCGCGGAACCGACGCTGCCGAAGCCGGTGGCGAGGTCCGTGTCGCCCTGCACGACGTCGATCTTGCCCATGGCAATGCCGAGCGTGTCGGATACCATTTGCGTGTAAGTGGTCTGCAAACCCTGCCCCATCGCCATGGTACCGGAATGCAGGACGATGCGACCTTCAGCTGTTGCGTGCAGGCTGACCTTTTCGGTGTGCGCGCGCCCGCCGGTCCATTCGATATAGCTGGTGAGGCCGCGGCCGTAGAGCAGACCTTTCTTTTTCGCCGCCTTCTTGCGCGCGGCAAAGCCATCCCAGTCCGCCAGTTCGGAAGCGCGCGACAGCATGTGAGCGAAGGCGCCGGAGTCGTACACCTGGCCGACCGCGTTGGTGTAGGGCAACTGCCCCGGCTTGATGTAGTTCGCCTTGCGAATGGCGCGCGGATCCATTCCGATCTGGCGCGCGGCGGCATCCATCAGCCGCTCGACGATGAATACCGCCTCGGGCCGCCCGGCGCCGCGATAGGCGCCGACCGGTGCGGTGTTGGTCATGACCGACTTCACCTCGAAATGCACCAGCGGCAGATCGTAGACGCCGGTCTGCACGAACGGACCGAGCACCAGCGGAATGATGTTGGCCGCGCCGGAGGAGTAGGCGCCGGTGCCGCCGACCGAGCGGACGCGATAGGCGAGCACGCGGCCCTTGGCGTCGAGCGCGAATTCGCCGGTTGAAGTGAGGTCGCGGCCGTGGGTGCCGCCAACGAATTCGTCGGTGCGGTCGCCGCGCCAGCGGATCTTCCTGGCCAGCTTGGTCGCGGCATAGGCGACGATGCCGTCTTCCGGATAGAGATTGGTCTTCTGGCCAAAACCGCCGCCGATATCGCCGACCAGCACGCGGACGCTGTCCTTGGGCCGCTTCAGTACGGCTTCCGCCAGCACGTCGCGGGTCGAGGCCGGCGTCTGCGATTGCACGTGCAGGATCAGTCGGCCGGACTTCTTGTCGATCTCGGCGATGGTCGAGCGCGGCTCCATTGCCGACGGGACCAGCCGCTGGCTGACCAGGTCGAGCGAGACTTTATGCGCCGCGCTTGCAAAGGCTTCTTCAACCTTCGCTGCGTCGCCATAGCTCATCGCCGCGACGATATTGTCGGGCGCCTCCGGCCAGACCACCGGCGCGCCCGGCTTGATCGCCTCCAGCGGATCGACCACCGACGGCAGCACCTCGTAATCGACCACGATCGCCTCGGAGGCGGTCTGCGCCAGCACGCGCGACGTCGCCACGACCGCGGCCACCGCCTCGCCAGCATAACGCACGACCTCATGGGCGAGCAGCCGCCGCGGCGGCACCGTCATCGGCGAGCCATCCGCCCGCTTGAAGATCGCAAGCGTCGGGATGGTACCGATATCGTCCCTGACCAGATCGGCGCCGGTGTAGACGGCCTGGACACCGGCCATCGCAGTGGCTGCCGTGGCATCTATCGCGACAATTTTGGCATGGGCATGGTGCGACCGCAGCACATGCAGCCACAGCGCGCCCTCCTCCGGCTTGTCGTCGATGAACTGCCCCTTCCCGGTGAGCAGCCTGTGGTCTTCCAAACGCCTGACCGGCTGGCCTGCACCAAAACGCATATTGCCGGGAAGAATGTTCATCAGTTTGTCCTTCGAGCTTCTTGTTCGGATTGGGCGGGGTTTTAGCGGTTTTTCGCGGCGAGACAACTCGCGCCGTCATTCCGGGATGGTCTGAAGGGTCAAACCCGGAATCTCGAGATTCCGGGTTCGCGCTGGCGCGCGCCCCGGAATGACGAGGTGGTCTGATTCCATGCAACCCGCAAGCCAAATAGCCTGAAATCGAGAAGCGCCGAGAGCGGGTAAGATGCTGCCGTCAGACGGGGATTACTGGCCGCGGGCGATATCCACGATATCGACATTCACGTCGCGCGTCTCCGAACCGCGCTTGACGCCGACGCGGACGCTCTTGCCGGCGCCGACCTGCTCGAGCTGGTCGGTCAGGTCCGACAGGCGATGGACCGGCTT
>DAIMKE010000410.1:0-5896 GCA_036721875.1 Bradyrhizobium sp.
TTCCGGTCGATCCATGAGCGTCATGGCGGCGCGGAAATCGGCGAAGTGCGCCGTCAGCGGGAGGACTGGCAGCGCAACGCAACGCGCGATCTGGCGACCGGCAGAACCGGCGAATCGATCCGTGCCTATGAAGCGCATGGCATGGTGCATGAGGCGGCGACAAGGGATGAGGCGCGCAACGATCTGATCGACCGCTGGGACCGCGACCGGCAGTCTGCGCCGGAGCGCAGCCGGATCATCCTCACCCACACTAACGACGAGGTCCGCGCACTGAACGAGGCAGCGCGCGAGCGGATGCGGGCCGCCGGCGATCTGGGCGATGAGTTACGCCTGACGGTCGAGCGCGGCGCGAGAAACTTCGCCAGCGGGGATCGCGTCATGTTCCTGCAAAACGAACGAGGCCTTGGCGTCAAGAACGGCACACTCGGGACCATCGAACAGGTGAGCGCGCAGTCCATGACCATTCAGACCGACGACGGCCGATCCGTTCGCTTTGACCTCAAGGATTATAACCGTATCGACCATGGCTATGCCGCGACCATTCACAAGGCTCAGGGCATGACGGTAGATCGCACCCATGTGCTGGCGACGCCGGGTGTGGATACCCATAGCAGCTATGTGGCCCTGTCACGACACCGCGATGGCATCGACCTGCATTATGGCCGCGACGATTTTGCCAATCCGGACCGGCTCGTCAGCACCCTGTCGCGTGACCGGGCCAAGGACATGGCCTCAGACTACGAGCAGCGTGATCCGGCCCAAGGCTATGCCGAGCAGCGCGGGATCACCTTCCGCGAGCGCGTGGCCGAGATCGTGCGCAAGGTCGTGCCCGAGAAGCTACGCAATATGTTCGACGGCCTGCGCCCGTCCGCGGATCGCGCGCTCGGGCCAGATAGGGAGGAAGCACACCGAGAGTCTCCTGCGGCAACGAGAGAGACTGTCGATAATCGCGAGGCGGCGTTGCGGAACGCCCGAACCGACGCCCTCAAGCGCCATGCTCGCGCCGTGGACGCCATATTCAGCGCCCAGGATGCGGGCGGCAAGGCCAGCCCCGAGCAGGTGAAGGAATTGCAGGAGGCCCGCAAGGTCTTCGAGGAGTTGCGGCCCTATGGCTCGCAAGACGCCGAAGCCGCCTACAAGAAGGATCCGGAACTTGTCCGTGAGGCGGCCGGCGGCCGGGTCAACCGCACCATCCGCGCTCTCCAACTCGAAACCGAAATCCGCACCGATCCGAGCCGCCGGGCCGACCGTTTCGTGGACCGCTGGCAGAAGCTCGACCAGAGCAGCCTACGCCAGTATCAGGCGGGCGACATGGCCGGCTACAAGACCACGCGCTCGGCAATGGGCGCCATGGCCAAGAGCCTCGAACGCGATCCACAACTGGAATCCATACTCGCCAACCGCAAGCGGGATCTCGGCATCGCGTTCGAATCAGGCCGTCGGCTCGGCCAGGAGTTGGCCTTCAGCCACGGCATCGACCTCGGCAGAGGCCGGGGCCTCGGACTTTAACTCCGACTATTTTCGGCCGGCCGCACGCCACCGTACGACGACGCAAAAAAAGCGATTGCGCGCGCATAACTGCTTGCTCTGTCTGGATCAGGAGCAGTCAGCAGGGTGCAGCGTTACCATGCCCGAACCAGACCGGATCATCCGCCTTAAAACCGTCCTTTTCCGAACCGGGCTATCCCGGTCGACCATCTACCGCAAGATCACTGAGGGGACATTCCCACCCCAGATCAGGATCAGTATCCATGGCGCTGGCTGGCGCGAATCCGACATCAACCGCTGGATCGCCGATCCGGTATCGTGGCGTCCGAAAGGCCAGTTCGATGAGGTCTGTTGAGGCCGTTGCGGACTTCGAGAAGGCCGGCGTCCGGTCGCTCACAGCATCATCGGAGCAGCTTGAGTTTCTATTGCTGTCCCCTTGCTAGCGGGGAGCGGCGGGCATGGCCTGCTTACGGGGATGGGCCCGGAGCGCCACCATCCCGTCAATGCCAAGCCGCTCTCGCGGTAGCGCTTCGCGCCAGCATTGACTGGATGTCGTCGCCCCGGTGATAGCTTATCAGGCAGACCAGGGGGGATTGGAGGCGCGATCGCGCTCTCATCTCGGAATGGGATTGGCAGCTGTGAGTAAGCCCGCAAGTGAGCCCTCCGCCGCTAATTGGATCAATAGCTTGACGTGCTGATCGGCGCGGGAGCCCGAGCCGATTAACAGTTTTGGGAAGAAACGGGCTTGGGGCTATCGCCGTACCCAGGGGCTATCAATATCCCAAACGTATCACCTGCTTGTCCCCCATAGAGCCAGACCGGCGCCATCCCTCTCCGGGCTCGCGCGATTCGCGCGCTCGCTTCGCGGTTTCCGGCCTTGACCGGATGGCGCCGGCCTGGCGACGGCTCGGCAAGCAGATAGGAGATAGGGATATCCCGCCGCTAATTCGACGCGATTTTCCACGAAACTTCGCTTTCGCCGAAGCTCCAAAGGATTGCCGGGTCCAAGTAGAGGGAACCCCGACGGGACGAAAAATGATGACCGCGAAGTTATCATCGACTTTAAGATCAACCGAAGCGCGCAAGTATTTGCACGACACAGAAGTGCGATACCGCGCTCCAGTACCAGAAATTATTCGGCCGAAGCCCCCGGCCCTATCCAAATCCTTCCAGCTGATTTTCGTTGTGACTGCCAATCGTAGCGCTGATGGTGCTCGGGATCCTCACCGTGCAATCGGTCTTATGTGGCGCTGCGATGAAGAAGCCGGTTACTCCAGAGCAAACGGATATCGCCCGGTTCACGGAACCGGAGTTGGCGCTTGCGTCAAAGAGCTTGAACTGCCCCGATCCGCGCCTCGTCGAATTTGTGCGCCTATTGGCTCGCCACGCCGCGCGGGAATTTTACGGAAAACTCATCGAGGAGCGTCGTCCGAAACGCTCCTGATTGGCAGGAGATCGTTTCATGAAGATCGCACTCTACGCCCGCTACTCCACCGACAACCAGCGTGACGCTTCGATCGCTGACCAATTTCGGGTCTGCCGCGGGTACGCCGAAAAGCAAGGCTGGCAAATCGTTGACGAATATTCCGACCACGCAATTTCCGGCGCGTCGCTGCTGCGCGCGGGCATCCAGGCGCTGATCGCCGATGCTCTGCGGGGTCGGTTCCAGATCGTGCTCGCCGAAGCGATGGATCGGCTTTCCCGCGACCAGGAAGACATCGCCGGGCTTTTCAAACGAATGGTTCACGCCAACGTAAAGATCATCACCCTGTCCGAGGGTGAGGTCACGCATCTCCATGTCGGTCTCAAGGGCACAATGAATGCTCTCTTCCTAAAGGACCTCGCCGACAAGACGCGCCGCGGGCTACGTGGCCGTGTCGAACTTGGCAAATCGGGCGGTGGGAATTCTTATGGCTATGATGTCGTCAAGCAATTTCAGGAAAATGGTGAGCCTATCCGAGGCGACCGCGTCATCAACACAGCAGAAGCCGAAGTGATTCGTCGCATCTTTCGCGACTATGTCGTCGGCAAATCAGCAAAGCGTATCGCTGCCGAATTGAACAAGGAGGGTATCACAGCGCCAAGCGGCGGCGACTGGGGCTTCAGCACCATCAACGGCAACGCCAAGCGCGGCAACGGCATCTTGAACAACGAAATGTACATCGGTCGAATAGTCTGGAACCGACAACGCTTCGTCAAAGACCCGGACACGGGTAAACGACAGGCGCGACCAAATCCGGCCGCGGAGTGGATAGTACAAGATGTGCCAGAGTTACGAATCGTCGACGACGAACTTTGGGCGTCCGCGAAGGCAAGACAGACCGCTATCAAGACCAAGCGCGGAGAGGACGGCCGCGAAGTGCAGAACAGTTTCCGCGACCGTCGGCGACCAAGATACATATTCTCCGGCTTGATAAAGTGCGCCTGCTGCGGTGGTGGATATGCCATGATCTCGGCCGACCTCATCGGCTGCTCGACAGCCAGGAACAAGGGGACCTGCGAGAACCGGAAAAGTATCCAGCGAAAACGGCTGGAGGAGCGAGTATTCAACGCTCTACGATATCATTTGATGGACCCTACGCTGTTCAAGGAATTCTGCGACGAATTCACACGCGAGATGAACCGCCTTCGGATGGAGGGCTCTGCCACGATCGAGGCGGCACGGTCGGAAGTGAGGCGGATCGAGCGTGAGCTGGATAAGCTGCTCGAATTGATTCTCAAGGGCGGAGCGGCGGACGCGATCAACGCCAAGATGGTCCAGCTCGAACACCGAAAGGCTGCACTTGAGCGGCAGCTGGCCGATGCCGAGATCCCGCCGCCCCTTCTCCATCCCGAGATGGCGACATTCTACCGGGAACAGGTCAGCACCCTCCACACGGCGCTACAGGACGACTCCGAGGCAACCCGGCTTCAGGCCGGCGAGGTTCTGCGGACCTTGGTGAAGGAGATCCTGCTCACGCCCGAGGCCGGCGACTTGAAGATTGACGTCCGGGGCGATCTAGCCGGAATCTTGGCCGTTTCCCTCAAAACGAAAACCCCGACCACAGGGGCCGGGGTTTCGCAAGTCGAGATGGTTGCGGGGAGGCGCAACCACCGATACCGACATTCGTTGATGGTGGTGATTTGAACCATTTCGATCGAACCTAATCGATTGACTTTACATAGCAATTTCTTTTTTCCGCAGCTAATTGCCGACAGCCAGGCTGTCAAAAATCAGCGCTTAAGATTCACCTGTCCTCCGAAGGCAAAGGTCACAAGTTCGAATCGTGTCGGGTGCGCCATTTGCGTACAAAACCACGAACATTTCCGTTCTCGATCTGTTTGCCCGCAATGGCGGCTTGGAGGATATCCTTGCTGCCGAGGATCCGGATGGTCTTATCGTCGACCTCGACGGCGTCGATAATCGAATGGATGTAGCCCTTCCGGACGTTGGTATCCGCGGTATCGAGCTTCTCATTCATCAGACGTGCGAACGCGTCGATCTTGCCGGCATCGATGGTGGCTGCGGCACTGCATTGGGTGCGTGCGTGATCCAGCGCTGCTTTGGCGCGCTCCCGCTGCGATTTCAGGGTCGTGGTGCGCTCCCGCAGGATGTCGTCGAGTTCGACAATGCCGTCCTCAATAGAGCGGTAAAGCCGCTTCAACCGGTCCTCGGCATCGCTAAGCTCCCGCTGCAGGTTAAGTAGCCTCTGATCGACGGAGGCGCTCTTGGCTGTCTGCCGCTCCATCAGCGACTTCAGGAGATCTGCGATCCGGTCAGGTGCTAGCACGCGCTGCTTGAGGTTAGTCAGGACGATCTCGTCCAGCGTTCCCGCGGGCATGTGCCGACCCTTGCAGACGGTCTTCCCTTTTTGCTGCGCGCCCGCGCAGGAATAGTACGAATATGACCGGCCCTGCCTGTTGGTCGTGCCTGTGCGGGTCATTCCGGCGCCGCAGCACGCACAGACTGCAATCCCCGTCAGCAGCGAGGGGCCGTTGATCACGCGCGGCGGGGTTGTCTTCGGATTGCTCTTTGCCAGTTTCGCCTGGACCCGATCGAAGTCGGTTTGTTTTATCAGGACAGGCACCTGAATGTGGATGATAGTCGACGGGTCGTGCTTGCGGCCGTCACGGGAGTTGCGCACGCCGTAGGGCCATTGCCCGGTCGCATAGCAGGTGTTGGTCAGGATCTTGTGCACCGGACCCACCCCGAAGGTGGCGCCGCGTCGCGTGCGGTAGCCATGGCTGTTCAGCCACTTCGTTGTCTCCTTGACGCCCAGCGGTCCGGTCGTGCCATCCCCGTCGAGGTAGAGTTTGTAGATCAGACGAATAGTTTCAGCCTCAACAGGGTCTGTATCGAGCTTCTTCTTGATCTTCTGGCCGCGGCGCTCCGCCTCGACGATTCTGTAACCGAGCGGTGGAGTAGCGC
>DAIMKE010000411.1:0-4843 GCA_036721875.1 Bradyrhizobium sp.
CGCGGCAGCCGAAGGTGGGAAGCCTTCCAGGGGAACGATCTGGCTGACCGCCACGCCGCGCAACGCCGTCAATGACAGGCATGTCTCGGTCGAGGACCTTGCGGTGGTTGGAGCCACCGACTCTGTCAGGACCAGCCTGCTTCTGAAGCTCGCCAATGCGCCCGGGATATCCGGAACGGTCTCGAGCGCGCTGACCCAGAATTTCGAGAAGGATTTCGACAAGCTGCTCGCCAAGATTACCCATGCGATCGACGAGAAGCAGATCGGCGACCTGATCGTGCGCGCCCACATCACGGACGTGCGCACGGGCCAGCTGAAGGCGGCGGGGCAAGGCGTGTACCTCCCCGTATGGGGGCGCGGCACGGCCACGATCCGCCTTGCTCCACGATAGAGGATGCCCGACCTCGCGGCGGCATCCGGCACGGACCGGCTTATTGCCCTCCCGTCGGCATGGCGGCATGGCGGCATGGCGGCATGGCGGCATGGCGGCACGTCTCGGTCCCATGAGAGCGCGGATCAAGATTTGCTGCATCGCCTCGCCGGATGAAGCGCGGATCGCGATCACGGCTGGGGCGGATGCGCTGGGGCTGGTGGCGCGCATGCCATCTGGTCCCGGTCCGATCTCCGACAGGGCGATCGCAGAGGTGACGGCGCTCGTGCCACCGCCGGTGGCCACCTTCCTGCTGACATCCGAGACGACCGCCGACGCCATCTCCGCCCATGTCCGCGCGACCGCTCCGTCGGCGGTCCAGATCGTGTCGCACATCGATCCCGCGGGGTCGGGCAAGCTGGCGGCGCTGGAGCCGCACGTCCGCCGGATACAGGTTATCCACGTCGAAGGGCCGGAAGCGCTACAGCTGATCCCGGCCTATGATCCTTGCGTTCATGCCTTCCTGCTCGACTCCGGCAGGCCCAACGCCCCGGTCGCTGAGCTGGGGGGGAACCGGCCGTGCGCATGACTGGGCGGTCAGCACCGCTTTCGTCCGTGCGACCGAGAAGCCGGTGTTTCTTGCCGGGGGCCTGACTGCCGCGAACGTGGCAGAAGCGATCGGGCAGGTTCGGCCCTATGGTGTCGACCTGTGCTCCGGCGTCCGGACGGGTGGTCAACCCGACCCGCAGAAGCTGTTCGCCTTCGTCACCGCGGTCCAGCAGATCGATAGGGAGATGGCGCTGGCGATGTGACGACGCTGGCACGGGCGTGAACCCCTTCCTTCGGCGGCGTCCTGTGCACATCAGGTCAGACCGTCCCCGGTCACAGACTTGCCGCCTCCAGTTCGCGAAGCAGGCGATGCGGATCGAACGGCTTGGGCATGAACGCGGTTCGGACCGGCAGATCCTCGCTGTCCAGGGGCACGTTGCCCGACACCACGAATAGGACGGTTGGCGGATAGCGCCCGCGCACGTGATGAGCGAGCGCAAGGCCGTCCATCGACCCAGGCATGTTGACGTCCGTCAGAACAGCGCCGATCTCCCTGTGACGATCGAGCAATTCGATGGCGCTGTCGGCATTCGTGGCCTCGAACACTCTCCATCCTGCATGTTCGAAGAAGTCGACCAGATCGAACCTGAGGATGGCTTCGTCTTCCACGATTAGGATGGTCTTGTTTGCAATCGGCTTACGCTGGCCCACTAATTATTTCCATCATTGATCGAGACGTCTTCAAGGCGTGCATGGAGGGTGAACGTGAACCCTTCCGCGTCGAATGCAGATTCCGTCTTGCCGCTGGTGTACGCGCTCAACGATCGCTCGATGAGAACTGAACCGAAACCCCTTCGCTGCGGAGCCTGCACGGGTGGCCCGCCGTGCTCACGCCAGTGAACATCCAGAAGCGCCTCACCTCCCTGATCCGCAATCTCCCACCGAAGCGACACAGTCCCCGTTTCATTGGATAGAGCCCCATATTTCCCGGCATTGGTTGCGAGTTCATGAAGCGTGAGCGCAAAGGCGACCGTGACCTGGGGCTTGATGGCAATGCGCGGCCCGTCGATGAGGATGCGCGTGCCGATGGCGCCATGAGGGGTCAGCGCCCGGACCGCCAGCTCGCCCAGGTCGGCCGAGCGCCATGACCTCCGTGTCAGCAGGTCGGTTGCAGCGCCGAGCGCCACGAGGCGGGCGGAAAGGTCGCGGCTCGCGGCTTCGGTATCGGACGCGCTGCGCAGCGTCTGGCTCGCCACGGATTGCACAACCGCAAGGACGTTCTTGAGGCGGTGAGCCAGCTCGCCATTGAGCAGCCGCATGTCGTCTTCGGCGCGCCGACGTTCGCGGAAGTCGCGCGTGATCGTTCCATAGGCGACGTGCATGCCGTTCGCGTCGGTAATTGCGAACACCGAATACAGGACAGGGATCGCCTCACCTGTCCCGAAGTGGCGAAGCTCCACCTCCCCGGCCCACTGGCCCACCCGATCGACCGCTGGCAGCACCTCACGGGAAATCTGCTCGGCCTGTTCAGGCGAGAAAAAGTCGCCGATCACCAGATCGGACGTTGCTCGGTCCTCCAGGCCGACCAGCCTTCTCGCCGCGCCGTTCAGATAGAACACGCGGCCGTCCCGCGCGGCCATTCCGATGAAATCGGTGCTGTTCTCCGCCAGTCGTATGAAGCGATCCCGCTCCTCCCCGCTGGCGCGCAGTTCGGTGATGTCGCGGGATACGCAAAGGATCCGCTCAGGCTTGCCGCCCGGTCCCGTGATCGGGCTGACGGCGACGTGCCACCATTTCAGGTTGCCCCGGCGCGTTTCGGCCATGCCCATGAAGGTGGTGGCATCTCCCCGCCGCGCGGCTTCGACGGCGTGACTCGCGCTTTCCCTGCCGGCGCCATGCCAGACGTCGGTCCATGGACGGCCCGCCACGTCGGCGAAGTCGCCGATCTCCATCAGCTGCTGCCCCCCATCATTCATGAAGGTCAGATTGCCCGCAAGATCGAGGACCTCGATGCAGTCCGTCGAGCTGGACAGTACGCTCGACAGGAAAGCCTCGCGCTCTCCGATCGCGCGGTTCACCCGTTCAAGCTGCTCGCGTGACCGGCGAAGCTCGTCCTCGACTGCCACCTGCGCGCTGATGTCGATGTTGTTCCCCACCCAACGCCGCAGCACACCTGCCTCGTCGCGCTGCGGGACGATCCGCGAGAGAAACGGCCGAAAGACGCCATCGGCACCGCGCAGCGGGAACACCATCTCGAACGGTTCGCCCGTCGCGATCGAGCCGGTCCAGCGCTCCATGACGGCGGGCAGGACGTCGGGGTCATGAACCGCTTGCCAACCCCAGCCCTGCATCTGCTCGGCCGTCGTTCCGCAATAGTCGTGCCAACGCCTGTTGTACCAAGTGATGTGACCATCGGCATTCGCGACCCAGCACAAGGTCGGCAGGTTATCTGCCAATTCCCTGAACGTAAGATCACCGTCGATTGCTGAAGGCGAAGTTAGGATTTCCAGCTTGCAGCTCATGCTGGAGGCCTGCCGCCAACCTCGGCGGTAATGGTGCTTGCGGTCATTCTCCTGTCACTACCTCCGCGCCTGCCTCTCGCCATCTCGCTTCACGACCAAAGTTGCGGTCGCCTGCCGATCGGTTTGCACCTACTTGGCAGACGGTCGCCTAGCGCGCCAGCCGCCGTTCCGACCTTCGTTGTCGGACGGCCTGCGTCCTCATCCAAGTGACGTGAGCCCCGGCGTTCATCCAACCGGAACCAGAGACCGGCGGTTGTTGTGGCGCGCGAGCGCACTCGAAGCAACGGGCTGAACGCGTCCAGCCCGTTGCTTCTCGATCTCGGCGGCAAAGGTTGCCGGGGTGGCGTAGCCGAGCAAGGAGTGCGGTCGCTCGGTGTTGTAGTCGTCAGGTCGGCACCGATCACGGCACAGGCGCGCCGCTCGCTCATCCCAAACCCAGACTGCAACAGCGCGACCGCCTCCCGCTTGGCAGCCGCGCTCACCACTTCTTTGCCAACAGGTCTTTCAACCCCACATTGTCCAGCATGGCGTCGGCCAGCAACCGCTTCAGCTTCGCGTTCTCGTGCTCCAGCGCCGCAGTCGCTTCGCCTCGAATACCTCCAGGCCGCCATGCTTCGCTTTCTAGGCGTAGCAGGTCACGCTCGACATGCCGTGCTTGCGGCACAGCTCCGTCACCACGGCGCCCGCCTCGGCCTCCCTCAGAATGCCGATGATCTGCTCTTCTGAAAACTGCTTCCGCTTCATCTGTCCGTCCCCTTGAAGGGCCGGTCTCTAGCTAGTGGATGAAGAAACGGGGGTCATGTGTGGACGGCCCCCGCGGTGCAACAGGTTTTTGAGGGTCGATTAGCACCGGTCGGGTGCATCCATGTGTTCGGCCTGTTCGTGCAGCACCGCATGGCTGCTGGCCCTGATGAAGTCCGCGGATCGTTTCCCTGATCACGTCAACGCGCTTGGTAGCGCCTGCTCCCCTTGGGTTTCCACGATCCCCGGTCAGACCGGTCTGTCATCACCACTCATTCACCCTGCACCATCTCGTAAGCGCACCTGCTATCTGCGTCGATCAGGCCGCAGCTGGGCGGTAAATTTCCCCACGGCTCATAATGACCCAAGCGATCCGCGCCGTTTTGTTCGCCAGAGCAACGCTGGCGAGCTTGGCTGGCTTTTTCGCTAAAAGCTTGGCTAGCCACGGCTGCCTCGCGTGATCCTTGCGCGTCATCCGCATGACCGCCGTCGCCCCGACGACCAACAGGCGCCGCAAGTAGCCGTCACCCTGTTTTGTGATGCCGCCCAGGCGCTCCTTCCCGCCAGAGCTGTGCGGTCTTGGCGTCAGGCCCAGCCATGCGGCGAACTGTCGTCCGGATCGGAAAATTGAGGCATCGGGTACGGTCGCTGCAATCGCCGA
>DAIMKE010000411.1:4853-5895 GCA_036721875.1 Bradyrhizobium sp.
GCCCGATGCCCGGCACCGTCGCAAGCCGCTGGCTGACCTCATCGTGGCGGTGCCAGTCGAGGATCTGCTTCTCGAGTAGGTCGATTTCGCGCACGAGCGCGCGGAACTGGGTGACGATGCTGGATAGCGCTGATCTTGCGTGGGCCGGGATCACGGCTTGGGCCTCCTGAACCAGAGCGAGCAACGCGGTCACTCCCGCAGGACCTTGGGCCTTCACAATGCCATACTCACCGAGGTGGGCGCGCAGTGCGTTGATCAGCATGGTCCGCTGCCGAACCAGAAGATCGCGGGTCTTGTGCAGCATCAGCGCCGCCTGCTGTTCTTCCGACTTCACCGCGACAAAGCGCATGGTCGGCCTGGTCACGGCCTCGCAGATCGCCTCGGCGTCGGCCGCGTCGGTCTTGCCGCGCTTCACGTACGGCTTCACATACGCTGGCGGCATGAGCCGGACTTCATGGCCGAGCGCGCCGATCTCCCGGCCCCAGTAATGGGCTGATGCACAAGCTTCCATCCCGACAAGGCATGGCTGCTTCAGCTTCGCGAAGAACTTCAGCACCTCAGCTCGTCGAAGCTGCCGGCGCACAACCGGACTGCCATCATGGGTGATGGCGTGAACTTGGAACACATTCTTGGCCAGATCGAGGCCAATTACAGCGATCTCCTGGGGCATGGACGACTCCTCTAGACGTGGCTTCCGACAGCCGCATCATCGCACACCTACCTCGGTGCGGGGGCCGTCCACCCCATCACGTCAATTTCGAGGGCCGACATGCTCGAGGCGCTCATGGATGAACAGGTCGTGAGACGTGGCTACAGCACGAGCAGCGATCCAGTGGACTCCGTTGCATTGTCCGGTGATCCACCGGCAATGAGGAGATGAAGAATCCACCGATCTCAAGAAATCGACAGCTGAACGATCGAAATCCGATCGTCACTCCACGATGCTGAAGGCCGATCGCTGACCGATGGAGCGGCCGTAGATCGCGGGACTCACCAAACAGAGCAGCGCCTGCCGTCGACGACGGCGGCGCTGCCTAGTCTT
>DAIMKE010000412.1:0-4964 GCA_036721875.1 Bradyrhizobium sp.
CCACATGTACGCACCGAAAGCGAAAGATCGTACCTGATCGGTGCCACATGCGTGCCCTTGCGCCCTCCCACCTGACTGGTGTGGCGGCGGACTGGGGCAGCCGACTTCGGAAAGCGGATGAGCATTTCCCGGCTGCGGAGATTTATGGCGGCCGAGGGTTCCAGGAGGCTGCAACGGCTGCGGCATTGCTCGGTGCGCGCCTGATGATCGTGTCGGCGGGATTGGGCTTGATTGATGCATCGACCCGCGTTCCACCCTATGCCTGCACCATATTGCATGACACACCCGACGGGGTCGCCGGGCGGGTGAGCGATGGCTTTACCGCACCTGGATGGTGGGCGGCGCTTGCCAATGCCTCACCGTTTTCTCTCACGCTGCGATCAGTGGCAGAAAGTCAGGAGGGGTTGATCCTGGCGGCGCTCTCGGACGCCTATATCGACATGATCTCAGAAGACCTGCTGGCGCTTCCCCATGCGACGCTCGAGCGCTTTAGGCTCTTCACCCGCGCGTCAGTTGAGCGAGTGCCGGAAGGGATGCGGGCCTTCATGATGCCCTACGACGATCGCCTCGATGGCCCGGACAGCGAAATCCGGGGAACATTGAGCGACTTTGCCAGCAGAGCCGTCCATCATTTCGCGAAAGCGATCGCATTTGCGCGAGATGGTCGCTCTGCATGCGAGCATGCTGCTGCGGTGTCAGCCTCGCTTGATGGCTGGCGGTTGCCAACGAAGGTCAAGCGCGTCCGTTTCGATGACTCGGCGCTGCTCGATTTGATGCGGTCCCACTGGGACGATCCTCGTGGCTGCTCGCTCCGGCGCATCCGCGATGAATTCAATGTGGCCTGTGAACAGGGTCGCTTTCGAGTGCTATCCGACGTCGTTCGGGCGGAAAGAGCATGAGCAATCGCGAATTTCTCAAGGTCAGAGCAGTCCGGGCCGAGCAGGGCGATCGGACTGCAGTGTACGCCTTCTTTCTGTATGGCGCTGACATCAACCGGATTGCCGACATCAGCCGTGTTCGTCGGGAGGATAATGAACTCAAAGGATTTCAGCGCCGCGAGATACGCGACCACGTGAAGGACATCACGACCTTCCTGGACAGCGGTCCGGTGTTATTTCCGAACGCCATCATCCTTGCCCTCTCGAACGAGGTCGACTTCGCTTCGGCCCGCGGCCGATCTCCGGGCAATATGTGCGAGGTCGGCGATGCTGGCACACTGTCGATCCCGCTTTACCCAGAAGGCAGCCGCGCCGCTTGGATCGTCGACGGCCAGCAGCGGTCTCTTGCCCTCACCGCCGCTAAAAACAAGCAGATTGCTGTTCCCGTGATCGGTTTCATCTCGGACGAAGTATCCACGCAACGGGAGCAATTTATCCTAGTCAACAAGTCCAAAAAGCTGCCGACCGGCCTCATCGATGAACTTCTGCCTGAAGTCAGTGTCCTACTTCCGCGCAACCTCGCTGCCCGGCAGCTTCCCAGCGAGCTATGTAACCTTTTGAACAACGATCCTAAATCGCCGTTCCATGGCCTGATCAAGCGCGAGTCTGAACCGAAGAACGGATCTGGCGTGGTAAGTGATAACGCTCTGATCGAAACCATGAAAGCCAGCCTCAAAACGACGGCGGGCGCTTTGGGTCAGTTCAAACATAACGGTGAAAGCAACGACACTGCCGCCATGTACGATGCGCTCGTAACCTATTGGTCCGCCGTCCGAAACACTTTCCCTGATGCGTGGGGCAAATCTCCCAAGGACAGCCGTCTCATGCACTCGGTCGGGATCCGCGCGATGGGAGCGCTCATGGATACCATTATGCTCCGTGCCGACGGGGTCGCCAACAAGATGCCCGTCATCATGGACAGCCTTGCGCGGCTGGCTCCTCATTGTCGCTGGACCGAAGGGCAATGGCAGAGCCTTGGACTAGCCTGGAACGAACTCCAATCCACACCGCAGCACATCAACAAGCTCAGCGAGCATCTCATCCGGATTGAGCGAGAACAGGCTCGGATACCGGCATGAAGTTCATTTTCGCCGATAGCTTAGACTACGTCGATCCCTCGTTCGACTTCATTGCCGATCGAAGCCCCGCCGACCGCCAGCCCTATTGGGATGATGCCTATCCCCATGAGATTCTTGGATACGCACCCTATGATGGGGTCCTCGTGTCACGCGGAATCATCGGAGATCATCGGGTAAAGGGCAAGTATACGGCCAGCCAGGCGCGTCGCTTCCACCTTGTCGGCGCTCGTAAGTTTTTGCGGCTCGACAAGCCCCAGTTCGCGGACCTCGACATCTTCGGCGATTGCGGAGCCTTCACCTATGTTCAGGAAGAACGGCCGCCATACACGCCGATTGAGATGGCCGAATTTTACGATGAGTGTGGGTTCACGCACGGATGCTCGGTCGATCACATTATTTTCGATTTCGACCCTGCCTTAGTCGGTCTCGCAGGAGGTACTGACGATGCGAAGAACCGATTCGAGATTACCCTCGAGAACGCAGAGGGATTTCGCCGTGAAGCTCTTGCGATGGACGCCTGTTTTACGCCGATGGGCGTTGTTCAGGGCTGGTCACCGGGAAGCATGGCTGAGGCGGCGCGTCGGCTAGTCGCGATGGGATACACCTACCTCGCAATCGGCGGCATGGTCCCGCTCAAGTCGCCGGAGATCAAGCTCTGTCTTCAGGCTATCCGAGATGCGATACCCGCAGCGACCCGGTTGCACATCCTAGGCTTCGCCAAAGCCGACGATAT
The DNA here is from genome assembly GCA_036721875.1 of Bradyrhizobium sp. Lineage (GTDB taxonomy): Bacteria > Pseudomonadota > Alphaproteobacteria > Rhizobiales > Xanthobacteraceae > Bradyrhizobium. Next base: position 2,751 of record DAIMKE010000412.1, read on the forward strand.
CGATAGCTTCCATGGCTATGATATCGCCAGTTTCGACACGACGTCGCCGTTGATCCGTGCGTTCAAGGATGCAAAGCAAAATTATTATCTAGCAGGAGAGGGGCTCTCTCTTCGCTATTTTACTTCGATCCGGGTCCCGCAGGCGATTGAAAATCCTAAGCTACAACGCAGTGTCAAGAAGGGTACTTTTCGTGCCGAGGAATTGGTCCGGTTGGAGGCGCTCGCGCTCAACTCATTGCGGGCATTCGATCGGGGTGAAGCCGATCTCGAGGAAACGCTCCACAATGTTCTCGTCTATAGCGCCCCGCTGGTCGAGGAGATTCCCTATGAGGACTGCAAGAACAGCGTAGCGCTGGCAAAGCTTGCTGAGCGATATCGGATCACCCTCGTCGAACAGCCTTGGAAGCAGTGTAGCTGCAAAATCTGCCGAGACGCCTCGGTCGATGTAATCATCTTTCGCGGCAGTAACCGAAATAAGCGCCGCGGGATCCACAACCTAGCAGTGTACCACAAGCATATAGAACGACTGGATTTGAAGCGTGCCGTTGAACGAACCGATCACCTATCTCACCGTCTGTGCGAAGCAGAGCGATGAACACACTGTACTCAGTTTCGCGGCGCGAGCGGCCGATGTGCTGCGCTTCGCGTCGATCGATCGCATCGGTCGGAATGCCCAGGGTGAACTTAGCGGATTTCAGCGACCGCAGGTCGCGGCACACATCCGCGAAATCCGCGATTATCTGGAAAAGCCGAACGCTGTTTTGCCCAACCCTATCGTTGTCGCATTCACCGACCGGGTCGAGGTGGAGCATCTTGATAGTGGCCTCGTGCGGCTCTCGATTGACATGAGCGCTGGTGTCCCTGGTCTCGTTGTAGATGGGCAGCAGCGGCTTTCGGCGCTCGCCGAGGTTGACCGCGACTTCCAGATTTTTGTCTCCGTTCTCATATGCCGAGATGAGGCCGAGTTACGCCGCCAGTTTGTGCTCATCAATAACACAAAACCTCTCCCAAAATCTCTGATCTACGAACTGCTTCCGACGGTGGATGACTTGCCTCCCCGACTCAGCCGACGCTCCATGGCTGCGGACATCACGGCGCGCCTGAACTTCGAGAACACAGCGCTGCGAGGCTATATCAAGCAGCATACGGCACCGGACGGCATCATTGCCGACACGGTCATGCAGAAGATCATTATGGAGTCGCTGACGAACGGCGTGATGCGCGAACTCGTTCAAGGGCCGAAAGGTGCAGCGCGGTGCATGCGGATCGTCTCCAATTTTTTCGAAGCCGTGAAGACAACCTTCCCAGACGCCTGGCACGGCCACACGCCTGCGACTTCCCGACTCCTCCACGGCGCTGGCATCCAGGCGCTAGGTGACGTCCTGGAGGCGCTGGCCCAGCGGAACAAGGCGCGCAGCGTTGAAGAATTTCGGGAAGGTATCGATTGCCTCAAGGGCAAGACAGCCTGGACTGCCGGGCAGTGGAACTTCAATGACGAGGTTCGAAGATGGAACTCGATCCAGAACGTCAATCGCGATGTCGCATTGCTCAAGCACTATCTCGTTGGAGTGGTAAAAGCTGATCAGCGCCAACGCCGAAAAGCCGCACCGGCGCCGCTGCTTGAACAGGAAACGGAGACATCATGACCTACGCCGTCAAAGAGGTCTTCAAGACGCTGCAGGGTGAAGGCGCTCAGATGGGCAGAGCGGCCGTGTTCTGCCGTTTTGCTGGTTGCAACCTATGGTCCGGCCGGGAGGTCGACCGCGCCTCGTCAGTCTGCACGTTTTGCGACACGGACTTCGTGGGTATGGACCGGAACCGGTGGCGGTCGTTTTTCAGACGCAGACGCTTTGGCCGACGCGATACTGGGGGAGTGGGGCAGCGGGATGACTCGCCGCTATGTTGTGCTTACCGGAGGTGAGCCGTTGCTGCAGGTTGATCGAGCGCTCATCGATGCCCTTCATGCGCGTCACTTCGAGATTGGCGTCGAGACCAACGGGACCCAGGCGGCGCCTGACGGCATCGACTGGATTTGTGTCAGCCCAAAAGCCAACGCCAAACTGGTGCAGGCATCAGGGCATGAACTTAAACTCGTGTACCCCCAGGACTTGGCCATGCCTGACCGCTTCGAGCATCTCGCCTTCGACCACTTTTTTCTTCAGCCGATGGATGCACTGGCGGCTGACGCCAACCTTGCGGCGGCCATCATTTTTT
>DAIMKE010000412.1:4974-5889 GCA_036721875.1 Bradyrhizobium sp.
ACAACCCACGTTGGCGGCTCTCGCTCCAATCACACAAGATGATCGGAATTCGCTGATGTTCGAACTCAGTAAGCAATTTCGTTTTGATGCTGCCCATACCCTGGACCGCGCAATCGACACGGAACCGAGCCGGCGTATTCATGGCCACAGCTATCGCGCGGAGGTGACGGTGCGGGGACGACCTGATCCAACTACCGGGATGGTGGTCGACCTCGGGCTCCTCGAGCGCTCCATGGAGGAGGCGCGCGACGGTCTCGATCATCGCTTTCTCGACGAGGTTAGTGACCTTGGCCCTGCAACGATGGAGAATTTGAGCCGCTGGATTTGGAATCGCCTCTCCCCTGTCGTTGGCAATCTCCATAAGGTCAGCGTTTATCGGGACAGCAGTGGCGAGGCCTGCTCATACTGGGGTAAGGATATAGCTGCATGAGCGGAGAAGGCGACGCACTCGTTCTCTTCTCCGGCGGGCAGGACAGCGCGACCTGTCTAGCTTGGGCGCTTGATCGGTTTGACGCTGTCGAAACAATCGGATTCGACTACGGGCAACGCCATCGGGTGGAACTCGACGTTCGCGAATTGCTCCGCTCTGGCATTAGGAGGTCATTTCCGGCATGGGGGGCCAAGCTGAAGGACGATCACATGATCGACCTCAATGTGCTGGGCCAAATAAGCGATACTGCCCTGACGACCGGCGTCGAGATCGCGATGGCGGACAGCGGACTGCCGAACACCTTTGTTCCCGGTCGCAATCTCCTGTTCCTAACATTTGCAGCCACCATCGCCTATCGGCGAGGCATCAAACATATTGTTACAGGGGTCTGTGAGACTGACTATTCTGGCTATCCAGATTGCCGCGACGATACGATCAAAGGGTCGTGTCCCTGCTGGTGGTGTAGCTTCGCAGAGCCACCGCGT